>JAJRUY010000028.1 GCA_024277555.1 Gammaproteobacteria bacterium
GATATGCAGCGCCTGGCGTTCCTCCAGCCAGCGGGCGAGAAAGCGCAACAGGGCAGGGAGGCGCACATAGCCAGTGCGGCGCTGGAGAAATCCTCCCAGTGGAGCCTGTACCGGCTGGGGTGGTTCGTTTGGAGGGAAGCTCTCGCCCAGCAGATCTGCTATTTGTTCCTGTTCCGGCAGCCTGGCGTAAAATCGGTGTTGTTCCTGGCTGTGGAACAGGCGCAGCATGTCCAGCCATTGCAGGATTGGTTCTTTTGCCTGCTGTGCCAGCCGAGTGTACGTCGTTTCAACGCACTCCAGCCAGTCGTGGATCTGCGGCGCGTGGTTGAAGCGCTTTCCGGCAAGCGGGTTGATGACGCCGGCAGCGACCATGGAAGAGGAGCTGGCATGCCCGTCGTCCAGTACCAGCACCTTTTTGCCGAGATTGATCAGACGCCAAGCCAGCAAGCTGCCTGCCAGTCCCTGGCCCACAATCAGATAATCGTAAATCTTGTTCTCAGGCACTATACTTCCGGCTTGATAATCAATAATCAATAACGAAACAGCAAAATCACCATGAGCTATCGTACCCGCCCACTGGATCAAAAAGGCATGCCTGCCGGCATTCCCTATATCATCGGCAATGAAGCTGCGGAACGCTTCAGCTTTTATGGCATGCGCACCATTCTGGTGGTGTTCATGACCCAGTATCTCATGGGTGCAAACGGGATGCTGGCGCCAATGAGTGAAGAGGACGCCAAGGGCTGGTATCACCTGTTTGTTTCCGCAGTCTATTTGACTCCCCTGCTGGGCGCAATTCTCGCCGATGTGTGGCTGGGGAAATACCGCACCATCCTGTTTCTTTCCCTGGTGTACTGTGGTGGGCATCTGGCTCTGGCGCTGGATGACACCCAGCTGGGACTGGCCATTGGTCTGGGGCTGATCGCTCTTGGTGCCGGTGGCATCAAGCCTTGTGTGTCTGCCCATGTGGGTGATCAGTTCGGGCATACCAATCGGGCGTTGATCAGCCGCACCTTCGGCTGGTTTTACCTGGCGATCAATGCAGGTGCATTTGTCTCCACCCTGCTCACGCCATGGCTACTGAAAAACTACGGCCCTCACTGGGCTTTTGGTGTGCCCGGTGTGCTCATGGCTCTTGCCACTCTCATGTTCTGGATGGGGCGCAACAAGTTTGTGCATATACCCCCTGCGGGCAAGGATTTTCTTCGGGAAGCGATGTCGCCGCAAAGTTTGCGCATCTTCGGGCGGCTGTTGCTTATTTACCTGTTCATTGCAGTGTTCTGGGCGCTGTTCGATCAGACGGGATCTTCCTGGGTGCTCCAGGCTCAGCATATGGATCGGGTGCTGTTTGGGGTGGAATTGCTGCCTTCGCAGATTCAGGCGCTCAATCCTTTGCTCATCATCGTGCTGATTCCAGTTTTCAGTTATGTGATCTATCCCGCTCTTGGAAAAATCATGACCCTTACGCCGATGCGCAAGATAGCTATGGGCCTGGTGCTGGCTGCTGCTGCATTTGCTGTTTCTTCCCTGGCCCAGGAGCGCATAGATGCCGGGGGAACACCTGGCATTTCCTGGCAGCTACTGGCCTATGTATTGCTGACCAGTGGTGAGGTAATGGTGTCCATTACCGCCCTGGAATATTCCTACACCCAGGCGCCGCGCACCATGAAGTCCTTTGTCATGGCCCTGTTCATGCTGTCGGTTTCCCTGGGAAATATCTTCACCAGTGCCGTGAACTTTTTTATTCAGAATGATGATGGCAGCCTGCTTCTCACAGGTGCGGAGTATTTCTGGTTTTTCACCGTGTTGATGGCGGTTACTGCGGTGTTGTTTGCCTTGCTTACGCCTTTTATCAAGGACAAAACCATTCTTCAGGAATCGGCAAGGGCAGTCTGAATGGCGTGGTGAGAAATGTCTGCGAGGCTGCGTCGATCCTGCCCCGAGGAAGGGACTGGATCACAAAAATAAACATGAACCTCACTCTCCCTGCGAGCCAGTATGCCGAACAGGATGGCAAGGAAGCTGTGCCCTTTGGTGTAGGGTATATATGTGTCCGGCCTTCCCTTGTAGGTATAGCGTAACGCAATGGGGATGACCGGGCTGCGGGTATCGATAGCGGCCCCGAAAAGCCGTGGGAAAAAGCGCCGCAGCTTGCTGCCGTCTGAGGTTGTCCCTTCGGGAAAGATCGCCAGGTTGCGCCCTTCGAGCAGGCGCTGTGCAATCGCGCCGGATACCTGCTGCGCCTCGTGCTTGCCCCGGCGGATGAATACCGTGCCCGAGGCAACGGCAAACCAGCCGATGATCGGCCAGTAGCGAATGCTGTTTTTTGAGAGAAAGGCCGCTCCGGTGAGTGAATTGATGACTAGGATGTCAACCCAGGATACATGATTGGCAACAATCAGCCCGGGACTTGGTGGTGGCTTACCGTGGCTGATTACCCGTATCCCCATGATCTTCAATGTCCTCTCCGACCAGCGTGAAACCGGCTCGCTTTCAGGAAGAATTTTTCCATCCGCGAGTCTGGTTTTCTTAATGTTCAGGCTCAACCAGACACCTGCCAGCACATGCAGCAGCAGTAACAATAAACGCCAGGGAATGCGCAGCAGACTCATGCCCGCGCCCGCCTTGCCTGCTCGCAGATGGTAATAAAGATGGTTGTTTCCGGCTTCTGGCGTCGGTTGCTTTTGCTGGTGCGCAATAGTTGTTGAAGATGCTTCCCGTGTAGTTGCTGCGCCGGTAGTTTTTCGGTCATGGACAGGCTCTAAGCTGTTAGAATAAGGGTTTACCCGCAAACGACCTATTCTACCTTATGTCCACCAGCAGCGAGCATCAGACATCTTCCTTGTTGCAGCAGATCAATCTGCCGGAAGATTTGCGTCTGCTGGAAGTCGGGCAGCTGGATGAGTTGGCTGCCCAGCTGCGCCGGTTTCTGGTGGAGAGCGTTTCCCGTACCGGTGGGCATCTGGCGGCAGGGTTGGGCGTGGTGGAGCTTACCATCGCGTTGCATTATGTGTTCGATACTCCCCGTGACCGCCTGATCTGGGATGTGGGGCACCAAGCCTATCCCCACAAGATCCTCACCGGCAGGCGTGACAGGATGTACAGCCTGCGCCAGAAAGATGGCTTGTCTGGCTTTCCCAAACGCACGGAATCGGAATACGATGCATTTGGCGCCGGCCATTCCAGTACCTCCATCGGCGCCGCTCTGGGCATGGCCATAGCCGCCAAACTGGAAGGTATACAACGCGAACATATCGCCGTGATTGGTGATGGCGCCCTGTCGGCGGGCATGGCGTTTGAGGCATTGAATCATGCGGGCGCACTGGATATGGACCTGCTGGTGGTGCTCAACGACAATGATATGTCCATCTCCCAGCCTGTTGGAGCGGTGAGCAACTACCTGGCACGGGTGTTGTCCAGCCGCTTTTACAACAAGATGCGCGAAGGCGGAAAAAATGTTCTCGGGGCTGTGCCTGGAGTGCTGGATCTTGTGGATCGCTGGGAAGAACACATGAAAGGGATGCTGATTCCCGGCACTTTGTTCGAAGAACCGGGATTCAACTATATCGGCCCCATTGATGGGCATGACCTGCCGCTGATGGTGCAGACCCTGCACAATATGAAGCAGATGCGCGGCCCCCGCTTTCTGCATGTGGTAACGCAGAAAGGCCGGGGTTTTGCGCCGGCGGAAGGCGATCCCTGCGTATATCATGGTGTTGGCCCTTTCGACCCCGATACCGGGGAACAGGATGGTGCGGGCAGCCCTGGAAGCAAAACCTATACCCAGGTGTTTTCTGACTGGATTTGTGATTGTGCAGCAGCCGAAGAGCAGCTGGTGGCGATTACTCCGGCCATGTGCGAGGGTTCCGGCCTGGTACGTTTCGCCAACGAGTTTCCCCAGCGTTATTTCGATGTGGGCATTGCCGAACAGCATGCCCTGACGCTGGCGGCAGGTATGGCCTGTGATGGCCTGAAGCCGGTGGTAGCCATCTATTCCACTTTTCTGCAACGCGCCTATGATCAGCTGATCCATGACATTGCCTTGCAGAATCTGGATGTTACCCTGGCAGTGGATCGGGCGGGCCTGGTTGGCTCTGATGGGGCCACCCATGCCGGATCCTTTGATCTGAGTTATGTGCGCTGCATTCCCAATATGGCCATACTGGCGCCTGCGGATGAAATTGAATGCAGACAAATGTTGCAGACCGCCTGGGCATACAATGGCCCGGCAATGGTGCGCTATCCCAGAGGCTCGGGGCCGGGTTCGAAGCTGGAGTCGGGACTGGAGGTATTGCCCTGGGGTAAAGGCGAGATTCGCCGTCAGGGGCAGGACATTGCGTTGCTCTGTTTCGGCTCCATACTGTCGGTTGGTCAGGCTGTAGCGGAAGAATTGAATGCCACAGTCGCCAACATGCGTTTTGTAAAGCCCCTGGACGCAGAGTTGTTGCGCCAGCTGGCGGCGGAACACCGGCTGCTGGTGACGTTGGAGGAAAACGCCCTCATGGGTGGTGCGGGATCAGCGGTTTCCGAACAGCTGCATCGGGACGGTCTGAATATGGAGCTGATGCAGTTTGGCCTGCCGGATGACTATCTGGAGCAGGGCACTCAATCCGAACAGCTGGAAATGGCGGGGTTGACGGCAGAGCAGGTACTGGCGGCGATCAAGGAGCGCATGGGAAAAGAATCCTCCTGATATTTACCCGCCGGGTTCAGGGACAAAAAAAGGATGGCATTGGCGCCATCCTTTTTTCGTTGGGCAGGCGGATAAATCAGCTGCTTTTGCGTGCGTCCATCATCTTGTCGATGATCGGGCCGAGGATGATTTCCATGGCGAAGCCCATTTTTCCGCCCGGCACCACGATGGTGTTGCGGCGGGACATGAAAGAGTCCGGGATCATGTTCAGCAGATCCGGAAATCTCACATCGCACTTTTCCGGGTTGGCAAAGCGAATGACCACAAAGCTTTCGTCAGGCGTGGGAATATCCCTGGCAATAAAGGGGTTTGAGGTGTCAACAGTTGCCACGCGCTGGAAGTTGATGTCGGTGCGGGAGAACTGGGGGGTGATGTAATTGATGTAGTCCGGCATGCGGCGCATGATGGTCTCGACTGTGGCTTCTGCAGAATAACCGCGTTCCTTGGCGTCACGGTGAATTTTCTGGATCCACTCCAGGTTGACCACCGGAACCACGCCAATGCCAAGATCAACCTGGCTGGCGACATCGGCTTCGTCGGTGACGACCATGCCATGCAGACCCTCGTAGAACAGCAGATCGGTACCATCGGGGATGTCTTCCCAGGGAGTGAATTCACCGGGATTGTTGTCACAACCCAGGCGTGCGTTGTGTTCCTCGGCTTCCTCGGTGCTGTGCAGGTAGTAGCGTTTTTGACCGCGACCGGTTTCGCCATAGACGCGGAACAGCTCTTCAATCTTGTCGAAGAGATTGGCTTCCGGGCCGAAGTGGCTCATGCCCTGGGCAATTTTTTCCCGCATTTGGGCGCGGTCGTAGCGATGGAAGCTGTCGCCCTCGACGATGGCGGCATTGATGCCCTCGCGGGTGAAGATGTGCTCAAAAGCACGTTTTACGGTAGTGGTTCCGGCACCGGATGAACCGGTAACAACGACGACAGGGTGTTTCTTGGACATAACTCAGCCTCCGGAAAAGATAATAAAACGGGATAGTTCAAGAGTAAAACCACCTGCTGTGATGCGGGTAGCTTGACTCTAAAGCCATGTGAGGCATGAACTATATCATAATCCGTTGCTACCCGAATTGTGGTGGTTCGAGAAGTCTGGCCGGGGAGCCGGAGGGGGAAAACTGGATTCAGGTCAAGAGACAAAAAGATCGCTGTTCAGCCACATATGTACAAGGATGCTGGCTCCGTAACCCAGAGCTATGACCGGAGTCCATTTCAGATGACCGAAAAAGGTGTATTTTCCCCTTGCCTGCCCCATCAGGGCGACCCCGGCTGCAGATCCGATGGATAATAGTGAGCCGCCCACCCCTGCGGTCAGGGTCACCAGCAGCCATTGTCCCGAGGACATGTCCGGCATCATGGTGAGAACGGCAAACATGACGGGAATATTGTCCACGATGGCGGACATTACCCCCACTGCCACGTTGGCATATGTGGCGCCCCATTGGCTGTACATGACCTCGGATGCCATGGACAGATAGCCAATAAAACCCAGCCCACCCACGCACAGCACCACGCCGTAGAAGAAAAACAGGGTGTCCCATTCCGCCCGCGCCACGCTGCTGAAAATATCGAATGCAATCGGATCACCGATCTGTTCGGCTGCCTCGGCGGATTGGCGGCTTTCGTTGCGAGTGCGGGATTTCTTCAGGTAGTAACCAAAAAACTGCAGGTAGGCAAGCCCCGTGAGCATGCCGATGACAGGCGGCAGTTGCAGATAGTTGTGGAACAGCACTGCGGTGGCAATGGTCAGCAGGAACAGCAATACAATGCGCTTGGCGCCGCGCTTGGTGGCGCAGGATTCTTCTACGGGATCCGGATGAGTTTTTGGCACTGACAGGCTCATGATCGCTGCCGGTATCAGCCAGTTCACCAGGGAAGGAATGAACAGCGCAAAGAACGCCCAGAAATCAATGCCTCCCTGGGCAGTCTGAATCCCCTTTTGCCACACCATCAGGGTGGTGATGTCGCCAAAAGGACTGAAGGCGCCCCCGGCATTGGCCGCGATTACGATATTGATGCAGGCCAGAAGAATAAACTTTGTATTGGTTCCCCCCACAGCCATTGCCACTGCACACATCAGCAGTGCGGTGGTAAGGTTGTCGGCAATGGGGGATATGAAGAACGCCAGCAGGCCCGTGGCCCAGAACAGGGAGCGGAAACTCAGCCCCTTGCGCACCAGCCATACCCGCAGGCTTTCGAAGACCAGGCGCTCGTCCATGGCATTAATATAGGTCATGGCTACCAGCAGAAACAGCATCAGTTCCGCATATTCTTCCAGGTTGTGCCGTACCGCATTTTCGACTTCGTGATCCAGACCCTGGAACTGGTACACCAGAGCGATCATTGCCCAGATGATTCCCGCCGCCAGCATCACCGGCTTGGATTTGCGCAAATGGGTGAATTCTTCCGCCATCACCAGCAGGTAGGCGACGAAAAAAACCCCCAAAGAGGCAAATCCCACCCAGTGGGTGGTCAGGTTGATGAGGATCTCCTCAGTCGCCAGCACCTGTCCCGGTGCGAAGAGCAGCAAACCGGCTGCAAACAGTTTCAGCATGTGATGTAACCACTTGAATAGTGTTTGGTCTGTTTTCCTGATTATTTCCGGGTTAATAACGTACCAGCACCTTGTATTCCAGGACGGCAGATCCTTCCGCAGGTATCTCGATCTGCCATTCGGCCAATCCTGCTGCTATCTTGGTGTGCTTGCTGGATTCATGGATGATCTTCCAGTCTCCCGGGATGGGCTCCTGTACCTTGACTCCTATCGGCGTGCTCTTGGCATTCTTTAGCTCGATGCGGTAGGCGCTTTCTGCTGCATAGCGGTAGGGATGGCCGAAATTTACTTTTGTATAGTCGAGCTGGGTTTTTCTGGCGGTGACGTCGAAGGCTTCTCCCAGCTTCAGTTGGATGCTCTCGTTTTTGGGGGTGTGGTCGATGCGGTCTTCGCCCACGAACTGGGCGCTGCCACTGCTGTCACGTTTGTACACCCGCACAATGCCCTTGGGCAGGGGCATACCCATGCCGTGGCTGTCCTGGTTCTCAAACTTGATATAGACCGCTGCCTTGAGGGGGCGGCCAAGAGATTGGTAGGCGCTGCGGTAGTAGTAATCCTGCCCTTTGAAAACCAGCTCCTTGGTGACAGGCACCTTGCTGGCGTTGAGCAGGGAAACCTGCTTGGTCTGATTGTCGGCGATGGTGGTGGGATGCTTCAGGGTATACAAGTGATATTCAAACAAGGCTTCCTGGCGCATGGAGGCAGGTGCTTCAGCGATAGACATTTCCAGGGCGGCGGCTCTCCTGGGTCGTATTTTTTCTCTTACTTGATGCACATCCCCGGCGACCAGCTGCAACCTGGTTCGTGGATAGCTGGCGCCACTATTGTTGGTAAGAGTGACCCAGCCAGTCAGATCCAGCACATCATCGGTGCTGTTCAGTTCCACCACATAATCTGCTTTCCAGCCCAGCCCCCGGGACAGGTAGGACAGCTCCAGTTCCTGGGTGCCGGTAGCCGTGTTGTTGATTTGCGTTACCAGGGTGGGTTTGTCCCGCAGGTTTTCCGGGATGCTGGGGAAGATGTAGCGGCCTGTCGGATTGGTTTCGATGCGCCCGGCAATTTTTGCCACCACGCCGTTATTGGTGCTGAGGATGGTGGCGGCCTGTTGTGTTTCCTCGCCGGTGGCAGGGTTCATGCGCACGATTTCCACGCTTTGTCCGACATATTTTTCCAGTATCTTTGCCGGAGTCAATAGGTCAAAGTTGAAGTTCTGTTCCAGCACCTGCAATGTGTCAGCTTGGTTGATATTGCGCAGCAAGGCGGTTTCCGGGCGCATTTTGGCACTAACGCCACGAATTGCCAGGTTGATATTCCCGGCTGGAAGATTGGTCGTGCGCCGATCCTTGATCAACGCCAGATCATTGTTGTAGATGGTGATGGCTAGTCCGGTCTGGTCTTCGATTCCGGATACCAATTCTCCAGCATCAAGTGATGCCGGAGGTATCGAGCAGGCCAGAAGAAAAGGGGCGAGTGAGCGCAATGAATTCATGGGCTTTCCTGCTGTTGTCGGCCAAGGGTTTCCTAATGTTAACCGAAATGAGAGCAGGTCAGGGCAGGGTTTTCCCCGGATTCAAGATGCTATTGGGATCAAACAGGTTTTTCAGCTGGTGCATGAGCGCCAGCGTGGGATCATCGATCTCCCGGTTTACAAACTCGCGCTTGACCAGCCCGATGCCATGTTCCCCGGAAAGGGTTCCACCCAGCCCGAGAACCAGGCTGAAAACCTCGTCCAGACAGGCGTTGGCAGCAGCCAGCTGTTGTGGGTCTCCGGGGTCGATTAGCAGGTTGACGTGGATGTTGCCGTTGCCTGCATGCCCGAAGTTGACAATGGTGATGGCATGTTTTTGCGCCAGCCCGGTCAATCCCTGAATGAGATCCGGAATGCGGGAGACCGGCACCACCACGTCTTCATTGATTTTTTTCGGCGCGATATTGCGCAGGGCCGGTGACAGCGCCTTGCGGGTGCGCCACAGTTTCTGCACCTGCTCCGGGCTGTCGGCGATTTCCACCGACAGGCAGCCCGGGATATCGGCTGTTTCCGCGACCTGCTTCGTGGCGGCATCAATGGCTGCAGCGCTTTCTTCCAGCTCGATCATCAACAGGGCGCCGGCATCGTCGGTGATGCCCGGGTCAGAAAAATTCCTGACCATGCGCAGGGCCTGGTCATCCATGAATTCCAGTGCAGAGGGGGTAACAGGCTGCGCCATGATGGCGGAGACTGCGGCTGCTGCAGTTGTCACGTCCGGGTAAACTGCTTGCAGGGTGCGCCGGGCTTCGGGCAAGGGGGTGAGCTTGAGCGTGGCTTCGGTGATGATGGCCAGGGTTCCTTCCGAGCCGATGAGCAGGCGCGTCAGGTCGTAGCCCACCACGCCTTTGGTGGTGCGTACCCCGGTGTGAATGAGGGTGCCGCTGCCGGTAATGGCGCTCAGACCCAGGGTGTTCTCCCGGCAGGTTCCGTATTTAACCGCCCTGGGGCCGGCTGCATTGCAGGCCAGGTTTCCGCCGATGGTGCATACGGCAGCGCTGGTAGGATCGGGTGGCCAGAAAAAACCGTGCTTCGCCGCGGCTTGCTGCAACTGCTGATTGCTCACTCCGGGCTGCACCCTTGCCAGACGGTTGTCCGGGTCGATTTCGAGAATGTGGTTCATGCGCTCCAGGGACAGGGCGATGCCCCCAGCGGGGGGGATGGATGCTCCCGTGGTGCCTGTGCCCTTGCCGCGGCAGGCAAGAGGCAGTCGCCACTGATTGCAGTGTTTAAGCAACTGCATGATTTGCTCGTTATTCCGGGGGAAGACCACGGCAGCGGGGATGGATTGCAACTGGCTGTTGTCGTAACTGTAGGCAAGGGTGTCTGCCGGGTGGACGAGCAGATCCGGTATCGGAAACAGCTTCTTCAGGGCTTCCAGGTGTTCCGTTTTCAAGGGGAAAAAACCGGGTTGTTGATACTGCGTAATGGCAGCAACTCAGTTTTCCTCGCCAAGCAGCTGGGTATCGATCAGGTCACAGAGACAGTGAATGATCAGCAGATGCACTTCCTGAATACGGGCGGTGGAGAGGCTGTCTACGCGGATTTCCCGGTCTTCTGCACGCAACAGTCCGGGTAGTTTGCCGCCATCCCTGCCGCTCAGGGCGACCACCTTCATTTGCTGTTCCTTGGCGGTTTCTACCGCGCGCAACACATTCAGTGAGTTGCCGCTGGTGCTGATCGCCAGAAGGATATCTCCCGGGTGCCCAAGAGCGTTGATTTGTTTGGCAAATATTTCCTGGTAGGCATGGTCATTGGCAATGGAGGTCAGGGTGGAGCTGTCAGTGGTCAGGGCAATGGCAGGCAGGCCGGGGCGCTCCCGTTCAAAGCGGTTCAGCATTTCCGAGGAAAAATGCTGGGCATCACCGGCAGAGCCGCCATTGCCACAGCAAAGAATCTTGCCGCCTTCCAGCAGGCAATTGACGATCATTTCCGCCGATTCACTGATGGGGGCGACAAGCAGCGGCAGATTTTTCTGCTTGGTTTCTATGCTGTCGCTGAAAAGGCGGTTGATACGCTCGATAAGATCCACGGTTTTTTTCCTGGGTAAATGCCTGAATGCCAGGGTTTGGACTACTGAATGGCGTTCCTGATCCATTGAATCCGGTGTTCCCGGTCAATGCCGATTATATCGAATCTGCAGGCCGGCGTATGCCGGAAACGCTGCAGGTAGTGCTGTGCCGCATGTAACAGCTTTCGTTGCTTGGCGGGAGTGATGGAGTCAATTGCGGAACCGAATTCCGGGCGGCTGCGATAGCGAACCTCGACGAACACCAGGGTTTCCCCATCCCGCATCACCAGATCGATTTCTCCGGATTTGCAGCGGTAGTTCTGTTCACTCAGGGTGAGCCCCTGAGCCTGCAGCCAATGGCAGGCAAGAGCCTCGGCGGCCTCACCTTTGCGCAGGTGCGGTGCTTTCATTGAAGTTGGTGGCATCGTCTGGAAGCTCCGCAGGAAGCACACTCACGGCATTGGCAGGAGGAGTGATTCCCAGTATCCGGGGTTGTGCCTGCAGGGAAATCCAGGTCATGCGGCGCAGCAACTGGCGTTTGTCATCCAGGTAGAGTAACCCGGTATTGCCTTTGAAGGGAGGCAGGCCGGGTGTTTCCAGCTTTCCAAGATGAGGCAATACCTGGTAGGCGTCGATTCCCATGGGCAGCAGACGCAGATATTTTCTTTCGCTTCGGGCCAGATACTCCTGCAGGTTTTTACGGGAAAGCGGATTGTCGGTGTCGCCATCCAGCATCCAGGGCATTTCTGGCAGGATGATGCCGGCCAGGTCGAAGTTTTCGTCATTTCTCAGCTGGCCATCCCAGGCTCTGGATGTGCTCAACACCGGCAAATCCTCGGCAAAATGAAATTGCAGCATGGGGCGTATCTGGCGCATTTGCTGCTTGTTGCCAATGGCGAAGATGAAATCCATACCCCTGGGGGGCAGCGTATACTCGATCTTCTCTTCCCGAGCCTTTTTCTGTTCCTCCAGCTGCGCCTTGCGTTGGGCGGACATCACCAGCTGGGCAACAGGGGTGGAAAAATCCTTGCTGGCCGGAGCATAAGCCTGGGAACGTATGCTGGTGCCGCCCAGCTGTCGCCAGGTTTCCATGAAAGCTGTCGCCATGCGCTTGCCCAGAGAGGAAGACGGGTACAGCACGGCAGGCTCGCGGTGCCCCTGGTAGGCGGCCCAGATTGCTACCTGGCGCGCCTCATCTTCGGGGGAAAGGGAATACTGGTAGAGATTCTGCGGCGGGACGCTGTCCGTGCTTACCTGATTAAGCGCCAGCACTGGCAGTGGCAGGCTTCCTGCCCGGGCAAGCTGCACCACGGCCTGTTTGGAAAGGGGGCCGATTACAATATCTGCTCCCTCGTCTGCAACCTGGTTCAACAGCGGCCAGATCTGCTCGTTGTTGCTGGAATCATAGAACTTCATCTGCGGCCGGTTTTCATCAGGATCGTTGTACCAGGCGCTCATCAGGCCATCGCGGATGGCGCGTGCCGGTGCGGCATATGGCCCTTGCAGCGGCAGCAGCACCGCGATTTGCCTGACTTCGACGGGAACCTGCTGTTGTTGGCGGCTGTAGTAGCTGGTGAGCAATTCAGGCACAGCGGGGTGATCGGGATACAGATCCCGCCATTCCCTGTATGGCGCAATGATTTCCCCGGGGGCATTGGGAAAATCCCGCAGCAGGCCGGCGAGCTCCAGCCAGCCCCGGGTGATGGTGTCGGGGGCGGGGAACAACTGCTTCAGCGACTGGGGGCTGTGGCGGGCAAGAACCGAGAGTATCTCTGTTTGTATCTGCAGCTGCTCCTCGTCAGCGGCAAGCAGCTCGTCCAGGGCAATGAGTTCGGTAACATATCTGGCTCCATCCTGGAGTTCCCGGAATGCGGCGGCACGGAGGGTATGAAAGTGGATTTTTTCTTCATTGCCTGCATAGGGAGGGATCGCCGGCAGCAGCCTCAGGGCTGGTTCCGGCTGGTGGCGTCCAAGGGCAAGCCTGGCCTGGATCAGTGCCTGTCGAAACCGCTGCTCCTGGGGCAGGGCTGAGCTGTCCAGCTGTTGCAGAATGTCCTCGGCCTTGTCAAGCTGTCCGTCATGGATCAGACTGTCGGCTGCGCGCAGCAGATACTGGTTGCGGGTGGCGTTCGATGCGCGTTTTGCCAGATCCAGATAGAGATCAGCCGCCGCTTCATAGCGCTGTTGCTCGAACATGCGCGCCGCATGACCCGCCTGGGGATCAGCAGGTGCAGCCGGTTTGGTCGGGGTGGTGCCACAGCCCGCCAGCAGCAGAAGCATGAATGAAATGAAAATCGGTACGGCGTATCTATTGCGCATCGTCCATTTGCCCAGATAAAGGAAGCAGCAGAGTATCGTATGAGCGAGCCTGAAGTGTCAAATTCTCGAGGTGCTTTATATATCGTATCCACCCCCATCGGGAATCTCGATGATATCAGTTTGCGGGCCATCCAGGTATTGCAGCAGGTGGATCGAATCGCCGCCGAAGATACCCGCCACAGCCGCCGCCTGCTGCAGCACCATGGTATTGATACCCCGATGCTGGCCTTGCATGAGCATAATGAGCGAAAGGTGGTACACGGTATTTTGCAGATGCTCGGGGAAGGCAAATCCCTGGCTCTGATCTCGGATGCAGGAACCCCCCTGATCAGCGATCCCGGCTTTCCCTTGGTCAGAGCCTGCCGGGAACAAGGCATCCGGGTTTCGCCAGTGCCCGGCCCCAGCGCCCTGATTGCCGCACTGAGTATCTCCGGCCTCCCGGTAGATGCCTTTTGCTTTCATGGTTTCCTGCCCCGCACATCCGCAGCACGCAAGGGGAAGCTTGCCGAGGTGCAGGCGACAAAGAGCACGCAGGTTTTTTACGAGTCATCCCACCGGATTCTGTATGCCCTGCAGGATATGCTGGAAGTGCTGGGAGGAGAAAGAGATGTGTGTGTCGCCAGGGAGTTGACCAAGCAGTATGAAGAAGTGATTCAGGGGAAATTGCAGGAAGTTGTAACCAGTATGGCTGTGGATGCCATGCGCCAGCGGGGAGAATTTGTGATCGTAGTGGCCGCGAGCAATGTGGAAGAGGAAGATGGGCTGTCAATGGAGTCCCGGCGGATATTGGAGTTGCTTCTGGGGGAGTTGCCACTAAAGCAGGCTGCGTCCCTGGCGGCAAAGATTACCGGAGAGAAGAAGAACCGGCTATACCAGCTTGCGCTTGGGAAAGATTGACGCCAGATGCGTGTCCCGCTGCATCTGGCGCTGGCTGGCTATTCAGCTGGATATCATGCCTGTGTTGGCAATGAAAACATGATCTTTTGCAACGCTGAATGGAGGAAAGATCCGGATCGCCCCCTGGGTTCTGAATTCAACTTCGACCGGGTTGAGGCCAGTTACCTGGACATTGCCTGCAATGATGGAGGCGGGCAGGGTTTCATCACAAACATCGTCCATGTCATAGGATGGTACATTTAACACAATAGCTTTATTGTTTTCATCGATGTAGCAGTTGTAGTCAATATCTGCCACATTGTAGGCGCCTTCTGTTGAAATGCACTGTCCTTCCGCCTTGATTAGGAGTGTACCGTCACTGTCCAGGCCGATTTGACTGAAACTACAACCAGCTTTTGGCGCTCCATTATAGTTGCCATCAACGAACTTCAGTGAGTCGGCCTCAGTGCCTTCGTTAAGATAGTTGAAACAACTTGCGTTGGCATCCAATACCACCTGGACACCAGCATCATCCTGAATCAGTTCCGAAACATCACAGGTGATAAAATTATCGTTGTCATCCTGAATGAGTACATTGAATCCAGCGATAGCGCCTGTACCACCAAAAATTGCGGCTCCCGCCACCAATGCAGGTGCCATGCGCTTAAAGCGTGGGCGATTTTTTTGGGCATTTTTAATCATGATTAAGCAAGAACCTCGTCCTGTTGTGTTGCTTTGGATCTCCTTGGGCAGAGACGTTTCACTTCGTGCTGCGTGAATCATAGCTCATTTATGGTAGTGAAAAAACGATAATGGTTGTTTGTGCCCTGAATTCCTGTGATCTGGATCACAGATAAGCATAACTTCATTTTTCGATGGCGCTTGCAATTCCAGCGACATATCCTTATGTTTGCTTCAGGAAGACGGTCGGATAGTCGCTGTCGCATTGGCGATGGAGGAAAGTCCGGGCTCCGCAGGGCAAGTCGCCAGGTAACGCCTGGGAGGCGCAAGCCTACGGAAAGTGCCACAGAAAATATACCGCCTACTTTAAAGGTAGGTAAGGGTGAAATGGTGCGGTAAGAGCGCACCGCGCTGCCGGTAACGGCAGTGGCAGGGTAAACCCCGGCTGGAGCAAGACCAAATAGGGAAGCATATGCTGCGGCCCGCAGTTGCTTCCGGGTAGGTCGCTTGAGGCGTCCGGTGACGGGCGACCCAGATGAATGACTATCACGGCAGCTCAGGTTGCTGACAGAACCCGGCTTACAGACCGTCTTCCTTCTCTACTTCTCATTTTTCACAATTCTTCTTGCAGAACAATCCTCACAAATCACTTTAAGTGCATCGCGCACATCCTTGTTTGCGCAATTTTTTTCCGGTTTTGTGTGCCTTTCGTAAGCTATTGAGAATAAAGACTTTTTCCTGCTTTCTTTCTTGACCCTGTGGGGAGTAAGGCCTATTATTCAATGCAATGTGGGGAAATGTGGGGAAAAAGGGGTAATTGTGTTTCTTGGTGTCAACGCGTTGAATCTGGATGTAAAAGGGCGTCTGGCGATTCCGGTCAAGTACCGGAAAGAGCTGGGTGCGTCTGACGGTTCTGGCGTGGTGGTGACCATCAATCCTTACGAGCGTTGCCTGTGGCTGTATCCCGAAAGTGAATGGCAGGAAGTGGCGCAGAAAGTCATGCGCCTGCCTGCACTGAAGAAACACAACAAAAATCTGCAACGCCTGCTTCTGGGGCATGCATCGGAACTGGAGCTTGATGGCCAGGGGCGGATTTTATTGAGCAACAGCCTGCGTGAATATGCGGGCATGGACAAGCAGGTTGCCCTGGTTGGACAGGGTCGCAAGTTTGAGATCTGGAATGAGCAACAGTGGTTTACAAACAGGGAAGAGTGGCTGGGTGATATCGACCAGCCGGAATCCGAAATGTCGGAAGAACTGGCGAATCTGGCGCTGTAGGTGGCTGCTGCGGCACTACACAAGCCGGTTTTGCTAAAGGAAGCGATTGAAGCAATGAATATCCAGCAAAACAGTTGTTGCGTGGATGGCACATTCGGCCGTGGCGGTCATAGTGCTGCGATTCTTGAGCGCCTGGGAAAAGACGGCTGCCTGATCGCCCTGGACAAGGATGAGCAGGCGATTGTTCATGGTAAAGAGCAATTCGCCGGGGAACCGCGCCTGCATTTGCATCACTGCAGTTTCTCCCGGCTTCAGGATGTAATAGAGCAGCATGGGTTGGTTCGCAAGGTAAATGCCGTGCTGCTGGATCTTGGTGTCTCGTCGCCGCAGCTGGATGATGCCGGGCGGGGATTCAGCTTCCAGCTCGATGGCCCCCTGGATATGCGCATGGATCGGAGCAGCGGCATAAACGCCGCCCAATGGCTGGCTACAGCAGAAGAATCCGAAATAGCCAGAGTGCTGTGGGAATACGGCGAAGAACGTTTTTCACGGCGCATCGCCCGGGCCATTGTTGAACAGCGCGGCACCGAACCTCTGCATACCACTAAGCAGCTGGCGCAGCTGATTTTCCGGGCCAGCCCGGTGAAAGAGCGGCACAAGCACCCGGCAACACGCAGTTTTCAGGCGATTCGCATTCATATCAACAGGGAGCTGGATGATCTCAGGGAAGGTCTCAGGCAGGCAGTGGAAGTGCTGGCTCCCGGCGGCAGGCTGGTGGTGATCAGCTTCCATTCCCTGGAAGACCGGATTGTGAAGCGCTTTATGCGGGATATGTCGCGGGGAGACCAGCTGCCCAAAGGCGTGCCGGTAATGGAGAAACAGCGCAAGCCGGGAATATTGAAACTGGTGGGAAAGCTGGTGCGGGCTGGCCAGCAGGAGCTGCAACAAAACCCCAGAGCCCGTAGCGCCATCATGCGCATTGCTAAAAAACAGGCATGAAACGTCCCCATTTATGGATGCTCATGCTGCTGGCAACTGCGGTGCTGGTTTCTGCTGTGGCGGTGGTGCATGCGAAGTATCGCTCACGGGTGCTGTTTGGCGAACTCCAGCGCCTGGAGGCGCAGGCAGACGAAGCGGATATCGAGTGGGAGCGCCTGCTGATCGAGCATGGCGCCTGGGGAACACCGGCACATATCGAAGCAAGTGCAAGGAAGAAATTGAAAATGCGTATGCCCAGGGCAGACGAAGTGATTATTATCAAAGGGCGTCATGGCAGCTAAACGGGAAAAGCGGGCAAAGATGCACAAACGGGCAGAAGCGCTGCCCAAGGCCTATGTGGGCCGACGCCGGGTTGTGCTTACGGTGTTCATGATTGCCGTAAGCAGCCTGATCTGGCGGGCTGTGGATCAGCAGATATTCGAGAGGGATTTCCTGCAGTCCGAAGGTGGCCACCGCTATCTGGACAGAGTTGAAGTGCCCGCGCATCGTGGCGCCATCACTGACCGCAATGGCGTGGTGCTGGCGATGAGTACGCCGGTGGATTCCATTGCGGCAAATCCGCGCCTGTTACGCCCGGATGCAGAAACACTGCGGCCTCTGGCGCAGGCGCTGGATGTCGGGCTGGATGATTTGCGCCGCCGCCTGGCGCGTTATAGCCACAAGCATTTCGTGTATCTGAAGCGGCGTCTGCCCCCCGAGTCTGCCCAGGAAGTGATGGAGGTAGCGAAAAAACATCGTATTGTCGGATTGCAGACCACCCGGGAATATCGGCGCTACTACCCGGATGGCGAGATTTTCGCCCATGTGATCGGCTTTACCGATCTCGATGATATCGGCCAGGAAGGCCTGGAGTTTGCATTCAATGAACAACTGGCGGGCAAGCCGGGCCTGAAGCGCGTATTGCGTGATGGGCGCCGCCAGGCGGTGGCGGATGTCGAAAGCCTGCGCATGTCCCAGCCGGGAAAGAACCTGGCTCTCAGTCTGGATCAGCGCCTGCAATACATCGCCTATCGTGAGCTCAAGGCGGCCATCGCCAAGCACGATGCTGTTTCCGGTTCCATCGTGATGCTGGATGTGAAAACTGGTGAAGTGCTGGTGATGGTCAATCAGCCGGGCTACAACCCCAATGGCAACCGCAGCACCCGTGGCGGGCGGTTGCGCAATCGGGCAGTCACAGACGTGTTTGAGCCGGGTTCCACCATGAAGCCCCTGACGGTAGCAGTAGGGTTGGATCTGGGAGTGATCCAGGCGGATACCCGCATTGATACCGGTCCGGGGTATTTCAAGCTGGGGAAGTTCAAGGTCAGTGATCATGAAAATCTGGGTGTCGTGGACATAGAAACCATCATCAAGAAATCCAGCAACGTAGGCGCGGGCAAGATTGCCTTGTCTCTTCCCAAGGAAAAGTTCCGGGAATACCTTGCTGCGCTGGGATTTGGCAGCAGCACCGGATCCGGATATCCCGGAGAGGCGAGCGGGCAGCTGCGACCTGCAGCCAACTGGGCGCGGATTGACCAGGCAACGCTTGCCTACGGATACGGCATTTCGGCATCTGTGCTGCAACTTGCCCAGGCCTATGCAGTGCTTGCAGCAGATGGAATATACCGGCCTGTCAGCCTGTTGCGCAGGGATAGGGCGCCGCAGGGAACAAGAGTTTTCAGCAAAAAAACCGCCCTGGAGGTACGCCGCATGATGGAGTCGGTTGTTGCTGCTGGGGGCACCGCCACTCGTGCTGTGGTCGCAGGTTATCGTGTTGCCGGCAAGACTGGCACGGTAAAGAAGGCTGGCGTAGGTGGTTACTCCCAGCGCAAATACCTTTCCCTGTTTGCGGGCATGGCGCCGGCCAGCAATCCACGGCTGGTGGTTGCGGTGATGATCAATGAACCCAGAGGCAAGCAGTACTACGGCGGGCTGGTGGCTGCGCCAGTGTTTGCGGCGGTCATGGACGATGCGCTGCGTTTGCTGAATGTGGCACCGGATGCCCTGGATCAAAACCAGGCCGTGCGCCTTGCCCATACAGGGGTGCGTCCTTGATGGCCGGCGCACAACAACAGTACAGCGGCTGGCTGGCCGGTGATTTGCTTGCAGATCTTGGCTTGCCAGCGGGAACCTGGGAGCAGCTGCCGGTTTCCGGCCTGACGCTGGACAGCCGCAAGACAGAACCAGGCTTCGTATTTCTGGCCCTGTCCGGAAGTCAGGGGCACGGGCTGGAATATCTGCAACAGGCTCTGGACAACGGCGTATCGCTGGTTGTTGCAGAGACCTCCGGGAACTGGCCTGAACACAGGATAAGCCGACAGGAGCGATCAGTACCCATACTGGTGCTGGATGACCTGCGCCGCATCGCCAGTGAAATTGCCGCCCGTTTTTACGGGCATCCGGCCCGGGACATGCGCATCGCAGGGATCACAGGCACCAACGGCAAAACCAGCGTCAGCCTGTTTCTGGCCCAGGCGCTGCCGGAAGCATGGCATTGTGCCGTTACCGGCACCACGGGAAACGGCTTTCCCGGCAGCTTGCAGCCGGCAAGCCATACCACCCCCGATGCGGTAGAGGCGCAGCATATTCTATCTGATCTGAGGTCATCCGGAGCGAAAGCCGTTGCCATGGAGGTGTCCTCCCATGCGTTGCATCAATACCGCCTGGAGGCTGTGCCCTTCCATACTGCAGTGTTCACCAATTTGAGCCGGGATCACCTGGACTATCATGGCTCCATGCGCGCCTATGCCGCCGCCAAGCAGCGCTTGTTCGAGACTCCCGGCCTGGAGATGGCCGTGCTCAACACGGATGATGCTGCGGGAGCAGAGCTGTTGTCCGGTCTGAAAGGGAAAGTATCAACCATTGCCTGTCATCGGGGTGTGCATGCCCTGGGCGCCGACGAGTTTATCCATATCGAGAGCATTGAGCATCGCCCCCGGGGATTGCGCCTGCAGTTTTCATCTTCCTGGGGGAAAGGTGAAATAGACAGCCGTCTTCTTGGCGACTTCAATGCAAGCAACCTGGCGCTGGTGCTGGCCGTATTGCTTGGTTGGGGTGTGCCCATGGAGCAGGCGATTGCCGGGCTGGAAAAGCTGGAGACAGTACCCGGGCGCATGCAGAAGTTTGGTGGTGGTGATCAGCCGCTGGTGATAGTGGATTACGCACATACGCCGGATGCCCTGGCAAAAGTGCTTGCCGGCCTGCGCAGCCACGGAGCCAGGCGCCTGTACTGTGTATTTGGCTGCGGTGGTGATCGTGACCGGGGCAAGCGGGCGCAAATGGGAACCCTGGCGGAGGCTCTGGCGGATGTGGTGATCCTTACGGATGACAACCCCAGAAGTGAATCGTCGGCGGCCATACTTGCAGACATCCTGGAAGGCATGGAAGAACCGCGCAAGGCGTTGGTAATGCCGGATCGGGCTGAAGCCATAGCCGCCGCAATTCACCAGGCGCAAGCTGGCGAGATTGTTCTGGTGGCAGGAAAAGGGCATGAAAGTTTTCAGCAGCTTGGTGATCAGCGCCTGCCCTTCAGTGATATCGAGCAGGTACGGCGCTGCCTGGGAGGTGCCTCATGATTGCTTTTCGCTTGTCCGAACTCGCAGCAGAACTGCATGGCAAGCTGATGGGTGAAGATGTGGAAATCAGTTCCGTAAGCACGGACAGCCGTCAGCTTGCTGCAGGTGATTTGTATGTGGCTCTGACCGGGCCAAGGTTCGATGGGCACGATTTCCTGCAGGATGCCGCCCGGCGGGGAGCCGCTGCCGCACTGGTCAGCGCCAGGTGTGACGCGGCTCTGCCCTGTGTGCAGGTGGCGGATACGCGCATTGCTCTGGGCAGCCTGGCAGCGGCCTGGCGCCAGCGCTCCGGAGTCAGCGTGGTGGCCATTACCGGCAGCAATGGCAAGACCACGGTGAAGGAGATGCTTGCAGAGATCCTCTCCCGCAGAGGGAAAACCCTGGCTACCCGTGGCAACCTCAACAACGATATCGGCCTGCCACTGACCCTGTGCCACTTGCAGGATGAAGCCTATGCGGTGGTGGAGATGGGGGCCAATCATCCCGGTGAGATCGACTATCTGAGCCGTATTGCCTGTCCTGATGTTGCGATTTTGAATAACGCCGGTCGTGCGCACCTGGAGGGATTCGGGAGTCTGGACGGAGTGGCCAAAGCCAAGGCGGAAATCATCAACGGTCTGACTGTCGATGGCGTATTCGTGTTCAACGCAGACGATGCCTATGCCGACTTGTGGCGGCAGCTGGCGCAATCCCGTCAACAGCTGAGTTTTGGTGTTTCCCGGCCTGCCGATGTCAGCAGTCCCGCCGATTCCCTGCGGCTGGTCTGGGATGCGCTAGGCTTTCGCAGTGAATTTACGGTGCAGACTCCCGCTGGTGAATTACAGATCAGCATGCGCCTGGCTGGTGAGCACAATCGCATGAATGCCCTGGCAGCCATTGCAGCCGCTCTGGTGCTGGATGCTTCTCAAGAGGACATAGAAGCCGGTCTGGCATCCCTGCAGCCAGTGCCTGGCCGCTTGTGCCCCAGAGGTGGTTCGATAGCAGATTGCCTGATTGATGACAGCTACAATGCCAACCCGGATTCGGTGCGCATGGCAATGGAAGTATTGTGTCAGTTCCCCGGCCGCAAATTGCTGGTGCTGGGGGATCTGGGCGAGTTGGGCGGCAATGCAGCCACATTGCATGCAGAACTTGGGGAGCTGGCTGCGAACAAGGGTATAGACCTGCTGTTCACCTGCGGCCTGCTGAGTGAAAAAACCAGCCTGGCCTTTGGTGCCGGCGCCAGACACTTTCCGGATCAGGAAGCACTCATTGCCTGCCTGCAAGACGAACTGCGGCCAGGGGATGCGGTGCTGGTGAAAGGTTCCCGTTCTGCGGGCATGGAGCAAACCGTTGCAGTGCTTTGCGGGGAGAACGGCTGATGCTGATCTGGCTCACTGAATACCTGGCCCAGTTTGATCCGGCCTTCAATGTGTTTCGCTACATCACTTTGCGCGCGATTCTGGGTGTGCTCACCGCCCTGGTGATCTCCTTTGTGGTGGGGCCGGTGATGATTCGCCGCCTGAGCCAGTACAAGATCGGCCAGACGGTGCGTAACGATGGCCCGGAAAGCCATTTATCCAAGGCGGGTACGCCGACCATGGGCGGAGCGCTGATTCTGGTGGCGGTGTCCATCGCCGTGTTGTTGTGGGCGGATCTGAGCAACCGTTACATATGGATCGTGTTGCTCACTACCCTGAGTTTTGGGGCGGTTGGTCTGGTGGACGATTACAAAAAACTGGTGCTCGGGGATTCCCGGGGCTTGCCAGCCCGCTGGAAATACCTGTGGCAATCGGTGTTCGGTCTGGCGGCGGCTGTGGCCCTGTACGTTACGGCCGCAGTTCCGGCTGACACCCAACTGATCGTTCCTTTCTTCAAGGACGTGGTGCTGGATCTTGGGCCGGCTTTTATCTTGCTGTCCTACCTGGTTATCGTGGGCTCCTCGAATGCAGTGAATTTGACCGACGGACTCGATGGTCTGGCGATTCTGCCAACCGTGCTGGTGGCGGGAGCTCTGGGCGTGTTTGCCTATGTTTCCGGGCATATGTATTTGTCGAAATACCTGTTGATTCCTTATCTTCCCGGGGCGGGAGAGCTGGCCATATTCTGTGGTGCGCTGGTGGGGGCCGGGCTGGGATTTCTCTGGTTCAACGCCTATCCTGCCCAGGTGTTCATGGGAGACGTGGGCGCCCTGGCCCTGGGAGCAGCTCTGGGTGTGGTGGCGGTAGCGGTGCGGCAGGAGCTGGTGCTGTTCATCATGGGTGGTGTATTTGTGGTGGAGACCGTATCGGTAATCCTGCAAGTGGCCTCCTACAAGCTTACCGGCCGCAGGATATTTCGCATGGCGCCGCTGCATCATCATTTTGAATTGAAGGGGTGGCCGGAACCGCGGGTGATTGTGCGCTTCTGGATTGTAACCGTCATCCTGGTACTGGTGGGGCTGGCGAGCCTGAAGATTCGCTGATGAAGAATATGGCTACAGCATTGAATGCAGACAACTTGCCAAAACGGGTGCTGATTGTGGGCCTGGGGATCACGGGGTTGTCCTGTGCACGCTATCTGCATGGCCTGGGGGTGCCGCAATTGCTGATTGCCGACAGCCGTGAACATCCCCCCGGTATGGATGAGCTGCACCGCCAGCTGGCGGATGTGGAAGTGTTTCCGGGAGGTTTTGATCGAGAACTGTTTGCCAGCGCAGAGATGCTGGTGGTAAGCCCTGGAGTTGCCCTGACCACCCCCGAAATCCAGCATGCACTGCAGCTTGGTGTGCCCGTAATTGGTGATGTAGAGCTGTTCGCCAGGGAGGTACGGGGAACGGTGGCTGCAATTACCGGCTCCAACGGCAAAAGCACGGTGACAACCTTGCTCGGCCTGATGGCGGCGGGCAAGGATGCTGTAACTGGCGGCAACTTGGGCAAGCCAGTGCTGGATCTGCTGGAAGGCCAGCATGCTCTTTATATATTGGAGCTGTCCAGCTTTCAACTGGAGACCACCGCGAGCCTGACGCCTGAAGTGGCGGCAGTGCTGAATGTTTCTGCCGATCATATGGATCGTTATTCCAGCCTGGATGAATATGCACAGGTCAAATCCCGGGTGTATGAACGGGCGGCAAGCGGTGTATATAACCTCGATGACCCGCAGGTGATGAGCATGCCGCGCACCGCCCGCGCATTGTTCTTTACCCTGGGCGAGCCTCGGGATGCAAACTGCTTCGGCATTCGTTCCATTGATGGGGAAACCTGGCTGTGTCGGGGCAGCGAGGCCTTGCTGCCCGCAAAAGAACTGTTGCTGCCGGGACGGCACAATATGGCCAATGCACTGGCGGCGCTGGCCATGGGGACGGCGCTGGGACTGCCCATGCCGGACATGCTTGGCGTCTTGCGGGTGTTTCCCGGCTTGGCTCACCGGACAGAATATGTTTGCACCCATGCGGGAGTGAAATGGTACAACGATTCCAAGGGCACCAACCCGGGTGCAACAGTAGCCGCCTTGCAGGGGTTGCATGCCGGGGATGACAGCCGCACGGTATTGATTGCCGGTGGCGACTGCAAACAGGCGGATTTCACTGCCCTGGCGCAGACGGTCAGGGACACCACCCGGGCGCTGGTGCTCATCGGTCGTGACCGCCAGCAAATTCGCAGGATGCTGGATGCCGGCATCAGCGTTGTTGATGCTGCAGATATGAGTGAGGCGGTAGCTACAGCAGCAGAGCTGGCGTTGCCGGGGGATCGGGTGTTGCTGTCTCCGGCCTGCGCAAGTTTCGATATGTTTGATGGATTCGAGCATCGTGGCAATGTGTTCAAGGAGTGGGTAGGGAGACTGTGCTCATGAATGCAGTGGCCCCTCCCCGCACCATGCTGTCTGCACCCACCCAGTCTGTGGACTGGATGTTGCTGGTGGCTGTGCTTGCGCTTATCGGCTTGGGCATCGTGATGGTGAGTTCTGCTTCCTTGCATCTTGCCGGCAGTGAAAACCCCTTTCACTATCTGGGTAGGCACATGCTTGCGCTAAGCCTGGGTATGGTTGCGGCGTTGCTGGTTCTGCAGATTCCAGGGCATTGGTGGGATCGGGGCGGCACCTGGCTGTATTTTTTGGGGCTGGTGTTGCTGGTGCTGGTGCTGATCCCCGGCTTGGGCAAAACGGTAAATGGCGCAACCCGCTGGATGGAGCTGGGGCCTTTCAACCTGCAGACGTCCGAGTTTATAAAGTTGTTCCTGATTTTCTATATGGCCGGATATCTGGTGCGGCGGCAGGTCGAGGTTGCACATTCGCTGTGGGGTGTGGTGAAGCCGTTGCTGCTGCTGTCGCTGGCAGTTGTTCTGCTCATGGCGCAGCCGGATTTTGGTACTACAGTGGTGCTGCTGGCCACCGCCCTGGGATTGCTGTTTCTTGGCGGCGCGCCCTTGTGGCAGTTTGGCCTGTTGCTGTTGCTGGCTATTCTCGGTGGCGCGGCGCTGGTGGTAACTTCACCCTACCGTCTGGAACGGGTGACTTCCTTCCTCAATCCCTGGGCGGATCCTGGCGGTTCCGGTTATCAGCTCTCCCAGGCGCTGATTGCCTTTGGCCGTGGAGAATGGACGGGTGTTGGTCTGGGTAACGGTATTCAGAAGCAATTCCATCTGCCTGAGGCGCATACGGATTTCATCATGGCAGTAATTGGTGAGGAATTCGGACTGGCAGGTACCCTGGTGGTTATTGCCTTGTTCAGCATTCTGGTCTGGCGGGCATTCAGTATCGGTGCCGCAGCAGAATTGCGGCAACGGCGTTTTGCCGCCTATGTTTCCTATGGCATTGGCTTGTGGCTGGGGCTGCAGGCGTTCATCAATATTGGAGTGAATGTAGGCTTGCTGCCAACCAAGGGGTTGACCCTGCCCTTCGTCAGCTACGGCAGCAACAGCATGATCATCAGCTGTGTGGCAGTTGCCGTGCTCATGCGCATTCATTGGGAAAACTGCACCGGGGATGAACGTGTGGGGGGGATGCCGTGGCGCACATGATCATTCTGGCAGGTGGTACCGGCGGGCATGTCTTCCCGGCTCTGGCCGTGGCGCAGGAAATGCGTGCGCGTGGCTGGGATGTCAGCTGGATGGGAACGCCGGACAGTTTTGAGTCACGCACCGTGCCTGGCTATGGGTTCACTCTGGAAACCATCGCCGCCTACAGATTGCGTGGGCAGGGTATAGCCGGCCAGTTGCTGGCCCCGTTTCGCCTGCTCAATGCCATGTATCAGGCCGGAAAGATTCTGCGCCGCACCCGGCCACAGTTGGTGCTGGGCATGGGGGGCTTTGTCACCGGCCCCGGCGGGCTGGTCAGCAAGATGTTGGGTATTCCCCTGGTAATCCATGAGCAGAACACCATTCCCGGGCTGACCAATCGCTGGTTGGCAAGGATTGCTGCGCAGGTACTGCAGGCCTTTCCGGACAGCTTTCCGCAAGCCGTTGATGCGGTGGTCACCGGCAACCCGGTGCGTGCAGATATTGCTGCGGTGGCTGAACCGGCCGAACGCATGCGCAACCGTGACCAGACAGCAAGGGTGCTGGTAATCGGCGGCTCCCTGGGGGCGATGGCATTGAACCAGCAAGTGCCCCTGGCGCTGCAACAACTGCAGCGGCCCCTGATTGTCCGGCACCAGGCTGGGCGCGGCAAGGCACAGGCAACGCGGGAGCTGTATGCAGGGAAGGCTTGGGCGGAAGTGACGGAATTTATCGAGGATATGGCCGAGGCTCTTGCCTGGGCAGACCTGGTGATCTGCCGCGCCGGCGCCCTGACCATCTCCGAACTGGCAGCCGTGGGTGTGGCTTCTGTGCTGGTGCCATATCCCCATGCGGTGGATGATCACCAGACCTGCAATGCCCGTTACCTGGTGGATGGCGGGGCGGCGGTGCTGCTGCCGCAATCTGAATTGACAATGGATGTACTCACCCGGCAGTTGCAGACATTGTTGGGAAACAGGGCAAAACTGCTGGAAATGGCTCTGGCGGCCAGAGCACTGGCCAGGCCGGATGCCACCAGCACAGTAGCAGACTGCTGTGAAGCGCAGGTGAAGCCATGACCGGCATCCAGGACATGAACGCCATGCCCAGAGTCCATGCCGCAGAAGCCATGGGACGCATGCGCCATTTGCATTTCGTGGGCATTGGTGGCTCCGGCATGAACGGCATCGCCCAGGTGATGCTCAATCTCGGCTATCAAATCAGCGGCTCGGATTTGACGGAAAATGCAGCAACCAGGCGCCTGCAGGAGCAGGGGGCGGCTATTTACCAGGGGCATGCCAAGGAAAATATCAGCGGAGTGGATGCAGTCATCATCTCCAGTGCGGTAACAGATGACAATCCGGAGGTCATCGCCGCCAGGGAAGCCCGCATCCCGGTGGTGCCCCGGGCGGAAATGCTGGCGGAAATCATGCGCTTTCGCTATGGCATTGCCATTGCCGGTACCCACGGCAAAACCACTACCACCAGCCTTGCCGCCACATTGCTGATTGAAGCCGGTCTGGATCCGACCTTCGTTATCGGCGGGCAGCTCAATGCCGCAGGCAGCTATGCCCGGCTGGGCGCGGGGGAGATCCTGGTTGCCGAAGCGGATGAAAGTGATGCGTCATTTCTGTACCTGCTGCCCATGATGGCGGTAGTGACCAATGTGGACAGGGACCATATGGGAACCTATGGCGGTGAGTTCAGCCGCTTGCAGGATGCATTTGTCGAGTTTCTGCATCATCTGCCTTTCTATGGTCTGGCCATCTTGTGCATCGACGATGCCGAAGTGCGCAAGCTGCTGCCCAGAGTAACCCGCCAGGTGCTTTCCTATGGCACCCGGGAAGAAGCTGATTTGCGTGCGATCAATATTCGCTATGAGCATCAGACCAGCTATTTCCAGGTGCAGATGAAAGGCCGGAAGGCCTTTGATGTAAGCCTTAATCTGCCGGGCAAACACAATGTGATGAATGCCCTGGCTGCAATCGCAGTGGCGCTGGAAATGGGAGTGGATACGGATGCCATATGCAGGGCGCTGGCAGGTTTTGCCGGTATTGGCCGTCGCTTCCAGGTGCACGAACACTGTAATTTCGGCACCGGCAGTTTCATGCTGGTGGATGACTACGGCCATCACCCCAGGGAAATAGCGGCGACTATCAGCGCCGTGCGGGAAGGCTGGCAGTCGCGGCGGCTGGTGCTGGTATTCCAGCCTCACCGTTATACGCGCACCCATGATGCTTTCGAGGATTTTGTGCAGGTCTTGTCCGAGGCGGATGTGCTGGTGCTGACCGAGGTGTACGCCGCGGGAGAGAAACCGCTGCCAGATGCTGATGGCCGGGCTTTGAGCCGTGCCATTCGGGCGCGGGGGCAGGCTGATCCGGTATTCGTCAGCGATCTGCCGGATCTGCCGGAAGTGCTCGAGAGCGTGGTGCATGCCGATGACATTGTGCTCATGATGGGAGCCGGAAATATTGGACAAATGGCAGCTCGGCTGTCGGAGGAATGGTGCAAATGAAACAGCAAAGTATGATCAGATATTTGCATATGGGATGTGGTGAATCGCTGGCCGCGCGCCAGCTGGAAAACCTGGCTTTGAAAGATATTGCGGCAGCCAGGCAGTTGCAGTCCGTAGCGCCTGCTGCCGTGGAGGAAAGGAGGAAAAAACATGAGAAGCAGCGCTGAAGTAACGCGCCATCATACGATGTTGCTTTTTGATGAACCCATGGCAAAGCATACCACCTGGCGTGTCGGTGGTCCGGCGCGCTATTACTTTCAGCCAGCGGATGTGGCGGATTTGTCGGATTTCCTCAGATCACTGCCGTCCGCAGAGCAGATTCTGTGGTTGGGGCTGGGCAGCAACCTGTTAGTGCGTGATGGTGGTTTTGCCGGGACGGTGATCGCCATGCATGGGCGGCTGAACGAAATTGAAACCATCGCCGGCAGCCGCTTGCGTGTTGGTGCTGGTGCGCCGAGCGCCCTGGTGGCAAGGCAAGCTGCGCGTGCCGGGCTGTGTGGAGCTGCATTTCTTGCTGGTATTCCCGGCACCATGGGAGGCGCCCTGGCGATGAATGCCGGCGCCTTTGGTGGCGAGACCTGGCAGCGGGTAATCAATCTACAGACCATCGACCGGCAAGGGATTGTCCACAGGCGTACACCTCTGGAATACAAGGTCGCCTATCGTGAGGTGGAAAGCTCGAAGGAAGAATGGTTTGTTGGCTGTGAGTTGCAGCTGG
Source organism: Gammaproteobacteria bacterium (assembly GCA_024277555.1). GTDB lineage: Bacteria > Pseudomonadota > Gammaproteobacteria > Chromatiales > Chromatiaceae > Thiolapillus. The sequence continues at coordinate 28,622 of JAJRUY010000028.1, forward strand.
AACCCGGTGATGCCGAGGCGGAGCGCAGGGAAGTGCAACGTCTGTTGGCACTGCGCAATGCAACCCAGCCTGTGGGGCAGCCCAGCGCGGGTTCCACGTTTCGCAACCCGCCGGGGGACTATGCAGCGCGCCTGATCGAGGCCGCAGGCCTGAAGGGACTTCAGCTTGGTGGCGCCAAAGTATCGGGAAAGCACGCCAATTTTATTGTCAACACCGGAGCAGCCACAGCGGCAGACATAGAAAACCTGATCCGGCATGTGCAGCAAACGGTAGAGCAGCACAGCGGAATTTGTTTGCAAACCGAAGTGCATATCGTGGGTAAGCCTGCGTGAATGTACAGGCAACAGATTTCGGCAAGGTAGCGGTGCTCATGGGGGGGTGGTCTGCAGAAAGGGCCGTATCTCTCAAAAGTGGCGCAGCGGTGCTGTCCGGTTTGCAGGAAAAGGGTGTGGATGCCCAGGGTATCGATGTCGGTAGGGATGTATGTGAGGTGCTCAAGACAGGTGGCTTTGAACGATCATTCATCATGCTCCATGGCCGTGGCGGGGAGGATGGGGTGATTCAGGGCCTGCTGGAAACCCTGGGTATGCCATACACCGGCACTGGCGTGCTGGGCTCGGCGCTGGCCATGGACAAGATGCGCAGCAAACAGCTGTGGTCAGGCATGGGATTGCCCACGCCTGCGTATAAGCGTATTCATGCAGAGGAAGATCTTGGGGAGGCTGCGGATGCACTGGGGTTTCCACTCATGGTCAAGCCAGTACATGAGGGCTCCAGCATTGGCATCAGCCGGGTGGAGGATAGCGCTGCCCTGTGGCAGGGCTGGGAGCAGGCCCGCCAGTTTGATTCCGAGGTGCTGGCAGAGCGCTGGATTGCAGGCAATGAATATACAGTTGCCATTCTTGGTGAACAAGCTCTGCCGGTGATTCGCCTGGAAACCCCCCATGAAATTTATGACTATGCTGCCAAGTATGAAACCGATACCACTGGTTATTTCATTCCCAGCGGTCTGTCGGCGGCTGCGGAACACAGCATGCAGGAACTGGCGCTACAGGCGTTTCATGCAGTGGGAGCAAAGGGCTGGGGGCGCGTGGATTTCATGCTGGATGCCCAGGGGCAGCCCTGGCTGGTGGAGGTCAATACGGTGCCGGGAATGACAGATCATAGCTTGGTGCCCATGGCGGCGGCAGCGGCGGGAATGGATTTTCCGGAACTGGTGTGGCGTATTTTGTGCAGCTCGCTGGAGAATGGACAGTGAAGGGGAAAAAAACAAATTCCCTGATCCGGCGCTGGAGTCTGTGGCTGCTGGCGGGCTTTGTGGTGGTGAGCGGGACGGGATTTTATGTTCTGGCCGGATATCTGACCAATCCACAGGTATTGCCGATTCGCAGCATACAAATCAAGAATGAATTCCGCAATCTGGACAAGGTCAGCCTGCAGCAGGCTTTACTCAAGGCGATTGATGGCGGATTTTTCAGCGTTGACTTGCACAAGTTGCGGGCAGCTGCCCTGAGTGCCGCCTGGGTGGCGGAAGCACGGGTCACGAGAGTCTGGCCGGACCAGTTGGTGGTGGAAGTGGTAGAGCAGATGCCAATTGCAAGCTGGGGTGAAGATGCCCTGCTGAATGCAAATGGTGAAGTGTTCCGCCCGCAACGAAAAACCAACAAACAACTGCCTCTGCGTTTCAATGGTGACGAAGGCAAGGCGGCGCTGATGCTGGACTTCTTTATTACCGAACAAAAGGCGTTCCGGAAACACGGGATGTCCATTCGCGAAGTGGATCTGGACAAACGTGGCGAATGGCGCCTGAAATTGACAAATGGAACCACTATCGTGGTGGGCAAGGAGCAGATGAACAAGCGAATAAGGCGTTTGCTGGGCGCATATGCGGTGCTGGAGCAAGCGGAAAGAAAGCCCCTGCGTGTGGATTTACGTTATGAACAGGGCTTTTCCGTGAGTTGGCGGTCAGAGGATAAAGGCGGATGAGAAAGTCTGGCAAGAAAATTGTTGTGGGTCTGGATATTGGTACTTCCAAGGTGGTGGCCATCGTCGGGGAAGTGGCTGCGGATGAAGAGATCGAAATCATCGGTATCGGCAGCCACCCTTCTCATGGCCTGAAAAAAGGCGTGGTGGTCAATATCGAATCCACGGTGCAATCCATACAGCGGGCAGTGGAGGAAGCGGAATTGATGTCGGGCGTGGAGATCGAATCCGTATACGCGGGCATCGCAGGCAGTCATGTATCCAGCCTCAATTCTCATGGCATCGTGGGCATCAATGATGGCGAGGTTAGCGCCAGCGATGTGGAACGGGTTATTGATGCGGCGCGGGCAGTACCCATTCCGGCAGATCAGCGCATCCTGCACATCCTGCCCCAGGAATTCATCATCGATAACCAGGAAGGCATTCACGAACCCGTGGGCATGTGCGGGGTGCGCCTGGAAGCACAGGTGCACATGGTCACAGGTGCGGTCAGCGCAGCGCAGAACATTATCAAATGTGTGCGCCGCTGCGGACTGGAAGTGCAGGATTTGATCCTGGAACAGATTGCCTCCAGCCATTCGGTGCTGGACGAGGAAGAGAAGGAGCTGGGAGTGTGCCTGGTGGATATCGGCGGCGGCACCACGGATATTGCTGTGTTTACCGGCGGTTCCATTCGCCACACGGCGGTGATCCCCATTGCCGGTGACCAGGTGACCAATGACATCGCAGTGGCCCTGCGCACGCCGACCCATTACGCGGAGGAGATCAAGCTGAAATATGCCTGCGCCTTGAGCAAGCTGCCCTCGGCAGATGAAACTATCGAGGTGCCGAGTATCGGCGACCGCGCCCCGCGGCGCATGTCCCGGCAGACTTTGGCGGAAGTGGTGGAACCCCGTTACGAAGAGCTGCTCACCCTGGTGCATGAAGAGCTGCGCCGTTCCGGGTTTGAGCATCTGGTCGCTGGTGGCATCGTGCTCACCGGTGGCAGTTCGAAAATGGAAGGGCTGGTGGATCTGGCCGAAGAAGTATTCCACATGCCGGTGCGCCTCGGGGTGCCTCAGTATGTGACCGGTCTGGTGGATGTGGTGCGCAATCCCATTCACGCGACCGGTGTTGGTTTGCTGCTGTTCGGGCAGCAAAACAGTTCAATCAATGTGCCCCATGATAACAAGGGCGCATTACGGGCAACCTGGGAGCGGATGAAAAGCTGGTTCCAGGGGAATTTTTAGTATTTTTGGAATGCATGTTTAAGCGGCTCCCCGGCAGGAGCATACAGGCAGATTATTCAGGAGATTGGTGAAATGTTTGAATTAGTGGATGTAGACAGTCAGAACGCGGTGATCAAGGTTATAGGCATTGGCGGGGGCGGCGGAAACGCAGTTACCCACATGTTGCGTGCCAATATAGAAGGTGTAGATTTTATCTGCGCCAATACCGATGCCCAGGCCCTCAACAACTCGGAGGTGAATACCACCTTGCAGATTGGTTCGGGTCTGACCAAGGGGTTGGGCGCTGGCGCCAACCCCCAGATCGGCCATCAGGCGGCTATGGAAGACAAGGACCGTATTGCCGAGGCCATCAAGGGCTCGGACATGATCTTCATCACCGCCGGCATGGGTGGGGGAACCGGAACCGGTGCGGCGCCCGTGGTTGCCGAAGTGGCAAAGGAGCAGGGCATCCTGACTGTTGCCGTAGTCACCAAGCCCTTTCCCTTTGAAGGTGAAAAGCGCATGCGGGTGGCGGAGATGGGCATTGCGGAACTTGGCAAACACGTGGATTCCCTGATTACCATCCCGAATGAAAGGCTGCTGGCGGTGCTGGGCAAGAGTACCAGCCTGCTGGATGCCTTCAAGGCGGCCAACGATGTATTGCTGAATGCGGTGCAGGGCATTGCTGAACTGATCACCCGTCCTGGCCTGATCAACGTGGATTTTGCTGATGTGCGCACAGTGATGGGTGAAATGGGCATGGCGATGATGGGTTCCGGCAGCGCCTCCGGGGAAGAGCGTGCGCGCAAGGCGGCGGAAGCCGCAGTCAACTGTCCCCTGCTGGATGATTTCCACCTCACCGGCGCCAAGGGCGTGTTGGTGAATATCACCGCCGGGCTGGATCTGGGTATTGGCGAGTTCGATGAAGTGGGTACCACAGTCAAGGAGTTCGCCCGGGAAGATGCCACCGTTGTGGTAGGTACGGTGATTGACCCGGAAATGCATGACGAGTTGCGGGTAACCGTGGTCGCCACCGGCCTTGGCGAGGAAGAAGATGTGGAGATCGCCCGGCCCGAGATGGAAGTGGTTCCGGCTCCAAAAGCGGTTATTCCTGAGGCGGATGTTCCCGGTCAGTATGACGAGCTGCCGGTGCAGCGGAATGCAGCGCGTTCCTACGAGAATCTGGAAGTTCCCACGGCCATTCGCCGCCGCCAGGAGCAAAAGGCAGCCGCCCAGCCCCTGGAAAAGCAGGACATGGATTATCTGGATATCCCGGCATTTCTGCGCCGTCAGGCGGATTGATCCGTGCTCCTTCGGGGAGTGGAAATTTGCATTCGGGGCCGAAAAAGGGTAAATTAGGGAAATCCCTGATTTGCCTCTAGATGTTCCCTAGGGGTGACTCTGTAATTTTTGGCATTTGGCCGCAGGCAAAGAGAAAACGCTGATGATAAGGCAACGCACACTGAAAAATGTGATAAGGGCTACAGGAGTTGGCCTGCATACTGGCGAAAAGGTTTTCCTTACCCTGCGCCCAGCAGCTGTGGATACGGGTATTGTGTTCCGACGGGTCGATCTGCCCGAACCCATGGACATCCCCGCCACCGCCGAAAATGTGGGTAATACCCAGTTGTCCACTACCCTGGAAAAGGATGGTGTGGAAATTTCCACCGTGGAACATTTGCTGTCCGCCTTTGCCGGGCTGGGTATTGACAATGCCTATGTGGATGTCAGCGCTCCGGAAGTGCCGATCATGGACGGCAGTGCCGGTCCTTTTGTCTTCCTCATACAATCTGCCGGGGTGGAAGAACAGAATGTCCTGAAAAAATTCATACGCATCAAGGATGTGGTAGAAGTCAAAGACGGTGACAAGTTTGCCCGCTTAGAACCGTTCGAAGGCTTCAAGGTCAGTTTCGGCATCGATTTTGACCATCCGGTGTTTACCGATGACACGCAGTTTTCCAGCATTGATTTCTCTTCCACCTCCTTTGTAAAGGAAGTCAGTCGCGCACGCACCTTCGGTTTTCTGCGTGAGATCGAGATGCTGCGTGAAAAAGACCTCGCCCTCGGCGGCAGCATGGACAACGCCATTGTGGTGGATGACTATCGCGTCCTGAATGATGACGGCTTGCGTTACGATGATGAGTTCGTCAAACACAAGATTCTGGACGCCATTGGCGATCTGTATCTTTTGGGTCATAGCCTGATCGGTTCTTTCCGTGGCTACAAGTCTGGTCACGCGCTGAACAACAAGCTGCTGAACAAGTTGATTGCCACCCCGGAAGCCTGGGAAGAAGTGACGTTTGACGAGGAGGACGGCTTGGCGCCAATCTCCTATATTGCGCCAGTTCACGCTTCCTGAAACGAAATGCCGGTATATTCAGGGCAGCTCGAATAATTCGAGCTGCCTTTCAGTTATCTGGGGTTCCACTCAGTCGTTTCAGTGCCGCACGGATGGCCTGATCGTCAATGGAATCAGCCAGTTGCCTGAGCAGCGCAGCGGTTTTTTCCGGCAGGGAACCCAGGGGCTTCCTGTCTGGTCTAATGCTATCAGGTAAAAAGATACGGATATCCAGCTTGTTCAGGTTTGGCGCCTGTCGCCTGGCGGCCTGAAGGATCTGTGGGGCATGGAAGCGCAGGCGGGTACCCCAGACGGGGGAATCTGTATGCAGTACGAGTCGCGCACCGCTGATACGGGCGTGGATACAATGTTGCTGCAGGGGCTTGGGCAGCAGCTGCCGGATTTGATCCAGCAGCGACTGCTGCTGTTGTAGCATGCGCGCCAGGTGCCCCAGTTGTTCACTATCGTTGACTACGTTCGATAATGTGCGTGGTTTTTTTGTCATAGCGGGTTGATTATACGATGTCTTCCAGTCATGGGATCACGAATAATGCTTCTGTCCGGCCAGTCAGGCATTTGCTGCTGGTAATTCTGCTGATTGGTACAGCGCTGCTGTGCGGATACTATTTCGGCAAAATGCAGGCCGTGCAGATCGCCGAAAACGAGACCATGCAGTCGGCTCTGCAGGTTATGGCGGAAGAAAGGCGCGAACTGGATGCCTTGCGCAGCAGCATGGAAGCCGAACTGGATGCCCTGGCCCTGCGTATCGGCAGCTTGCGCGCCCATCTGTTGCGCCTGAATGCTTTGGGAGAGCGCCTAGTCAGTGTTGGCAACCTGGATTCCCATGAGTTTGATTTTGCATCCGATCCGGCGCAAGGCGGTGTGGATCAGATGGATGCCGAATCCGTGGGCATGGTGGAACTCGAAAGCGAGCTTGCGCGCCTTTCGGTGGCATTTGCGGATCGGGAGCACAAATTGGTTCTGCTGGAAGAGATGCTGTCCAAGCGCGATGTGCGGGAGCAGGTTATCCCTTCCGGGCGCCCCCTCAAGCATGGTTTTATCAGCTCTACCTTTGGTCGTCGCACCGACCCCTTCTCTGGAACAAAGAAGTACCACAAGGGTGTTGATTTTGTTGGCAAACGCGGCAGTGAAGTGCTGGCGGTGGCTGCCGGTGTGGTCACCCAGTCCGAGCGTAGCGGCGGTTACGGCAATATAGTGGAAATTCGTCATGCGGATGGATATGTCACCCGTTATGCACACAACCAGGAAAATCTGGTGAAAGAAGGTGATCGGGTGGAAAAAGGCGAACCCATCGCCATGCTGGGTTCAACAGGCCGCTCCAGCGGCCCTCATGTGCATTTTGAAGTGCGCCGCAATGGAAAGATCATCAATCCCGCCCGTTTCATCAAGGGTGGATAAATCCAATACCGCTCTCCCATATTCCTCAGTAAATACATCGCTTTTGCGGTATCATTTCCCCTTTGTTCCTGGCTGAAAACAACTGTGTTATTGCATGGTTTGCAGCTGTTATTGTTTTTGACCCTGAAAGGTCCCACGCTACATGTTCAATAAAATCGCAAAAAAAGTTTTTGGCAGCCGCAACGAGCGGGTGGTCAAACGCATGTTCAAGGAAGTTGAAAAGATCAATGCCCTGGAAGATTCTGTAAAAGATCTTTCCGATGAAGAACTCCGGGGCAAGACTGCGCAGTTCCGGCAGCGCCTGCAAGATGGCGAGTCGCTGGACAATCTCCTTCCGGAGGCGTTTGCGGTGGTGCGGGAGGCAAGCATACGGACGCTCGGCATGCGCCATTTCGATGTGCAGCTGATCGGCGGCATGGTACTGCACCAGGGAAAAATCGCGGAAATGCGCACCGGGGAAGGCAAGACCCTGGTGGCCACCCTGGCGGTGTACCTGAATGCCCTGGAGGGTAAAGGGGTGCATGTGGTGAC
>JAJRUY010000029.1 GCA_024277555.1 Gammaproteobacteria bacterium
AATGAATTTGGTTGACCCGCTGCCCCTTGAGGCCCAGAATCTTGGTTGGGATGCCGACGCTCATAAACTTACCTGGATGTGAAGTGGTTAGAGACTCCACATATCAACAGTTTACTGAGTGTTTGGCATCTCTTTTTCACTTAATAAAGCAGTGAACGAAGATAGCAAATACCCAAAACAACTGCCATGTTCCAAACAGCATTACAGGCTCTGCCTGCACCGGGCAAAAACGTATCCGGGATGATGAGATGACATCTCGCTCATTCAAACAGACGTTCAAGAAAGCTCCCCCGACGGCGCTCCTCGGCCAGGCAATCCGAACGCAAACGTGGCTCGGAACCACGGATGAAAGGCATGGCTATGGCTCCTTCGCAATGCTCTGCGCTCAGATAGCCAGTTTGCGGATCAACCCAGATATAGACGATATCCTGGGGCGGCAATAGTCCCAGAGGCTGGGGTTCAAGTGCCTTCATCACCCTTCCCCAAAGCACCAAGGCGCCAGATGATCCAGTCAAACCCGCAGGCTTGTTGTCATCCCGCCCCACCCAAGCCACGGCCAGCCAGTCGCCGCTAAAGCCCGCGAACCAGCTGTCACGCAGCTCATCCGTGGTGCCGGTCTTGCCTGCCACTTCCAGGGGTTCGGGCAGATAGTTGCGTATACCCCGGCCGGTTCCTGCCCTCATCACTTCCACCAGGTTGCGGTTGAGCAGGTACACGGGGCCGGGCTCCACTACCTGCGCAACTTCCAGGGGATAGCGTTGCAGGGGACGACCCTGGCTATCGGCAATTTCGCGAATCGCCCGCAAGGGCGAACGGAAACCACCGGAAGCGAGCACCTGATAGAATTGGGCCACCTCCAGGGGCGACATGGATACGGCGCCCAGCAACAGGGAAGGCAGGGGACTGGGTTGCCGCTGCACACCCATTTTGCGCAGCAGGGAAACAATGTTCTCTATTCCCAGGGAAAGCCCGAGATGCACAGTAGCTAGATTGTAGGATTTGGCCAGTGCGGTATGCAGGGGCACCAGTCCGTGCGTTTTTCGATCATAATTCTTTGGCTCCCAGACTCTGCCCTTGGCATCCTTGAGGCTTACGGGTTCGTCTTCGAGCAAGGTGACCAGGGAGTATTCATCAGGCCGGGACAGGGCCAGCAGGTAGATCACCGGCTTGATCAGGGAACCGATGGGGCGCATTGCATCCAGCGCACGATTGAATCCGGCAAAGCCCGCTTCCCGTCCACCACTCAGCGCCCGGATCTCGCCGCCCTGGGGGGACACCAGCACCATGGCCGCCTGCAGGCTTCCGCCAGGCAGTTTTCTGCGCTTTTCCAGGCTAGACAGACTGCTGGCAATTTGTTTGTCCAGTTGTTGCTGCGCCCAGGGATCCAGAGTAGTGAAAATACGCAAACCTTCGGAGGTGAGATCTTCCTCCTGGTAGTCCCGCTGCAGCTGGCGGCGCACCAGATCGATAAAGGCCGGGTGCCTGGCGCTGGACAAACGGCCTTTTTTTCCAATCCCCAGAGGCTGCCCCATGGCGGTATCCGCCAGATTTTGATCGATAAAACCTTGATCGGCCATGAGCTGTAATATCAGATTGCGGCGCTTCAGCGCCCGCTCAGGGTGGCTGCGAGGGTTGTAGTAAGACGCGCCCTTGAGCAGACCCACCAGCAAGGCGGTCTCACTCAGGTTCAGCTCATTCAGAGGGCGATTGAAATAGTAGTAGGCAGCCAGGCCAAAGCCGTGAATGGCGCGGTCACCGTCCTGCCCGAGGAACACTTCATTGGCGTAGGCTTCGAGGATTTCATCCTTGCCGTAGCGCGCATCCAGAATAATTGCCATGAGCGCTTCGTTGACCTTGCGCCACAGGCTGCGCTCGGGGGTGAGGAAGAAGTTTTTCACCAGTTGCTGGGTGAGGGTGCTGCCGCCCTGCACGGTGCGCCCGGCCTTGACATTGGCAACCAGAGCCCGGGCGATGCTGTAGATGTTGACACCGTGATGGTGGAAATAGGCCCGGTCTTCTGCTGCCAGCAATGCTGCCACCAGGTGATCGGGGATCTCATCCCGGCGCACCAGCACCCGGTCTTCCTTGTGGGATGGATAGATACTGCCGATTTCCGGAGGCTCCAGGCGCAATACATCCAGCGGCTTACCACTGGCGGCGTCCTTCAATGCAGACACGGTACTGCCGCTGATGCGCAAATCCACCTTGCGCCCAGGTTCCACACCATCCCAGAACAGAAATTCACGCGTGTGGAAAATAAAGCGGGAACCGGACTGACTCCACTGGGCAGAGTTTTTCACCTGTTTGACCTTGCGATAGCCGAGAGCCTGCAACTCCGCCTGCAGGCGGGCTGCGGTGAGGTTTGCGCCCGTATACAGCTCCAGGGGTCGGGCATATACCCGAGCCGGAACAGCCCAGCGCTTGCCTTCAAATTTTACCCGGACAATCTGGGACAGATACAGGGAGTAGCCACCCACCACCAACATGGCGAGGAGCATCAGTCCCACGAACCATTTCAGCCAGGGAAAACCACGCTTTGCCCGTTTCTTCGCCGCGCCGCGTTTGCGCCTGGCCGTTTTCTTGCGCACCACGGCCTTTTTTTTGCGGATGGTTTTCTTTTTGGCGGGAGGCATTCAGGTGGGAAAATCCATCCTGGCGGTGCTGGCAGGAAACGGACTGATGAGGCCCGTCCCGTCCCCAGTCTCGTCAGTCAAAGGGGTGCTGCAATACCAGGGTTTCATCCCGGTCGGGACCCGTGGAGATGATGTGTATGGGAGTTTCACACAACTCCTCGATTTTTTTCAGATAAGCTTGGGCATTTTCCGGCAGTTCA
>JAJRUY010000030.1 GCA_024277555.1 Gammaproteobacteria bacterium
GCGCTCGCGCTCGGGATCCACGGACAACACCACGGTTTCCAGCTCCTGGCCTTTCTTGTAATCGCGGATCAGGTCTTCACCCGGCTCATCCCAGGTAATATCAGACAAGTGTACCAAGCCATCGATACCGCCATCAAGGCCGATAAAGATGCCAAAATCGGTGATGGATTTGATCTTGCCCGTGACATGATCACCCTTCTTGTGATTGTCCGCAAACTCGTCCCAGGGGTTGGCCTTGCACTGCTTCATGCCCAGGGAAATGCGGCGGCGCTCTTCATCGATATCCAGCACCATGACTTCCATCTCGTCACCCAGCTGTACAACCTTGCTGGGATGGATGTTCTTGTTGGTCCAGTCCATTTCGGAAACGTGTACCAAGCCTTCCACGCCTTCCTCGATTTCCACGAAGGCTCCGTAATCGGCCAGGTTGGTAACCTTGCCGAACAAACGGGTGCCCACGGGATAGCGGCGCATGATGTTATCCCAGGGATCTTCACCAAGCTGCTTCAGGCCCAGGGAGACACGCATTTTCTCCTTGTCGAACTTGAGTACGCGAACATCGATTTCATCACCGATCTCAACCACTTCTGAAGGATGCTTGACCCGCTTCCATGCCATATCCGTGATATGCAGTAATCCGTCCACACCGCCCAGATCCACAAACGCGCCATAATCGGTAAGGTTCTTGACGATACCCTTGACCACCACGCCTTCTTCCAGGTTTTCCAGTACCTTTTCGCGCTCTTCGCTGTATTCCTGCTCGACAACCGCACGGCGGGAAACCACCACGTTGTTGCGTTTCTGATCCAGCTTGATGACCTTGAACTCCAGATCCTTGCCTTCCAGATAGGCGGTATCCCGTACCGGGCGAACGTCTACCAGAGAGCCTGGCAGGAAGGCGCGCAGATCCTGAAGATCCACGGTAAATCCACCTTTCACCTTGCCGGTAATGCGGCCGGTAACGATTTCTTCACTATCGAAAGCCTTTTCCAGCTTGGCCCAGGCATGATGGCGCTTGGCCTTCTCACGCGACAGGCGGGTCATGCCGGAACCGTCTTCCACGGCTTCCAGAGCGACTTCCACCTGATCGCCGACGGAAACTTCGAGTTCTCCATCGTGATTCATGAACTGGCTTTTGGGAATAACGCCTTCGGATTTGAGTCCGGCGTTGACGATAACGCTTTCATTGTCGATGCCGACAACGGTGCCGATAACAATGGCACCAGGTTTAAGGTTGGTATTGGTAAAGCTCTCTTCCAAGAGCGCCGCGAAACTTTCAGTCATTGGTTAAAATACTCCGACCTGTCGAGCAGGCCACCCATGTAGAGTCCGGAAGTAAAGACTCGTTGGTTCAAGTTAAAATTAAAGCCCCATACCAAGCATGGAACCAGCTTAAATACCGTTTTTCAACCCTGCTTCAGGGTAGGCCTCGTATACCGCCTGCAATACGCGATCAACCACAGTATCCACATCCAGCTGTGTGGAATCAATGATTTGCGCATCTTGCGCCGGTACCAAAGGCGCCACACTGCGGTTCCGGTCGCGGTGATCCCGCTCCTCAATTTCCGCAATGAGACCAAGAAGGTTAACATCAATACCCTTATCCTTCAACTGCTTATACCGTCTGCGGGCGCGCTCATCCGCACTCGCATCCAGAAAGATTTTCACCCCTGCATCGGGGAAAACCACTGTTCCCATATCCCGACCATCCGCCACCAACCCCGGAAGACGGGCATAATTCCGCTGCCAATCCAGCAGCGCAGACCGCACCTCGGGAATTGCGGCCACCTTTGAGGCATTGTTCCCCGCAGTTTCCGTGCGTATAGCCAGGCTCACATCCTCACCATCGAGAAAGATTTTTCCATCCACAAATTTTGCTGTCAGGGTGCGGGCTGTTTCCGCCACGGCTGTGGTGTCGCACAGATCCACACCCGCCCGCTGCGCCGCCAGCCCCACCAGACGGTACAGGGCACCGGAATCCAGAATATGCCAGCCCAATGCCTGGGTCACCCTGGCGGCAACCGTACCTTTGCCCGAGCCGCTGGGGCCGTCTATGGTCAATACTGGAACCTCAGCCATGGCTGGTCTCGATACGCAACCCTGCCACCGCAGCAAGCCGACAAAAATTTGGAAAAGATGTATTTACGTTGGCGCAATCACGAATATGAATATCGCCGTCGGCGCACAAGGCAGACATGGCAAAAGACATGGCAATACGGTGATCACCAAGACTATCCACCTCTCCGCCATGTAGCATCCCACCCTGAATAATCATGCCGTCTGCTGTGGGCCGGGCATCAACCCCAAGCGCTTGCAGGCCATCTGCCATGGCCTGGATGCGATCCGACTCCTTCACCCGCAACTCCTCCGCACCAGTGAGTACAGTCTCACCTTCGGCACAGGCTGCCGCCACAAACAGAGCGGGAAATTCGTCAATGGCCAGGGGCACCTGGTCTTCAGGTATGTGGATGCCATGCAAGGGGGCATGGCGCACCCGCAAATCGGCCACCGGCTCGCCTCCCACGGTGCGCTCATTATTGATTTCGATATCCGCGCCCATGAGACGCAGAATATTGATCACGCCATCCCGCGTGGGATTCATTCCCACATGCTCCAGAACCAGATCCGAACCCGGCGCAATGCTGGCGCCTACCAGAAAGAAGGCCGCCGAGGAAATATCTGCCGGCACGTCGATATCACAGGCA
>JAJRUY010000031.1 GCA_024277555.1 Gammaproteobacteria bacterium
ACCAAAAATACCGAACATGGAAAGAATCGTCAGTTCAATACCCATGGCCCAATGCCCCACAATGGCGCCAACAACCCCGAAGGGAATGATGCTCATCACCACCAGCGGCCAGCCATAGGAACCGAACACCCAGGCCAGCACAATATAGATCATGGCCAGGGAAAACAGCGCGCCTTTTTTCATGTCTGACAGGGTTTCCTTCTGATCCTGCGCCTTGCCCGTGTAGCTCATGTGCACACCCCAGTTGTGAAACACCTCCGCAAACAGATCCTGCTCCAGCTGGGCGCGTATGTCGTTGGCATTGTTCTTGGTGCTGTCCACATCGGCAAACACGGTGGCGGAAAGCTGGCCATCATAGTGACGCAGAATTTCAAATCCCTGGCGTTCTTTCAGCTGCAAGGCACTACCTAGGGGAATCTGCCCGCCTCCAGGCAGGCGCAAGCTCAGGTAGTCCAGGGCGGACAGGCGGTAACGCTGCTCGTCCGGCAACATCACCCGCACCTCCAGCTCATCCCGCCCATCGATAAAAATCTGGCTGAGATTGCCGGAGAATGCATCGCTGAGCTGCCGCGCCACTTCCACTTCCGTCAGCCCCTGAGCCCGTCCCATGGGGGTGAGGATATAAATCATTTGCTGGCGACCATAGGGCATGTCGTCTTCTATGCCGGTAACGCCATTCATCCCCTCCAGGGTAGTGGTAATGGCAAGCGCCGCTTCCTTGAGATGCTGAATATCCGGCCCGGTCAGTTTGATTTCCAGATCCCTGCCGGGTGGACCACCGCCCTTTCTCGAGGTAAGCGTCATTTTCTCCAGCCCCGGAGCATCTCTGAAGTGCTTGCGCCACTCGTCCAGAAAGGCCTGGTTGCGCACGCTACGCTCATCCGATGGCACCAGTTCCGCAGTAATGGTGGCGAACTGCTCCCCCGCCCTGCCGGATTGGGCGTTGGAGAATATGCCCATGCCATGAGAAACCTTGGCGATACGAATCAACCCGCCGCCCAAGACATCTTCCGTTTCGTACAAGGCTTGTTCCACTTTCCCGATAAAGGCGTTGACCCTTTCCGGAGGAGTGCCGGAAACAAAACTGGCACTGGCATGAATGATGTTGCCTTCAACAGTGGGGAAGAAGGTGAAGCCGATACGTCCCCCGGCAAGCAATCCCACCACCATGATCAGGGCAGCCAGGGCAGCCGCTATGGTTACACCAGGCCGGGATACCGATGCCATGACCAGCGGGCGGAAACGGTAATCGCGGAAATGTTCAAACCCTGCATCCAGCTTTTTGCGCAACTTACCTGGTTCTTTATGCTGGGCCTTGTGGAAGCTGTGGCGCAGATGACCCGGCAATACCAGGAAGCTCTCGACCAGTGAGGCAATGATGACGCATATCACCACGAAGGGGATATCGAACAAAATGCTGCCGATAATTCCGGACACCATCATCAGGGGAATGAAGGCGGCAATGGTGGTCAGGGAGGAAGACAACACCGGCGCCAGCATGCGCCTTGCTCCCCCTTCTGCCGCTTCCAGCGACCTTTCCCCCTTCTGGTAATGCGCCAGGGCATCTTCACCAACCACGATGGCATCGTCCACAATGATTCCCAAAGCCATGATCATGCCGAACAGGGAAATCATGTTGATGCTGCCCCCCGCCAGCCAAATCAGCGCCAGGGTCGCCATGAAGGATACGGGAATCCCCAGAGTAACCCAGCCCGCCACCCGGGCATTGAGGAACAGGAACAGAATGCCCACCACCAGCACCAGACCACCCAGGCCATTCTTCAGGAGCAGGTTGATGCGGTCGCGGATCAGCTGCCAGCTTTCATCATAGACGGTAATCTCCACACCCTTGGGCAACTGAGCCCGGGTTTCGGCCAGCCACTCTTCCAGAATGCGGGCAGATTCCAGGGTATCGCCGGTGGTGGCGCGCATGGCGCGCAGCTCTACAGCAGGCTTGCCCTGATAGCTGATGGAGATCTGGTTTGCCTTGGGACGACGCTCAATCTTGGCTACATCACCCAGACGCACATAGTCGCCCTTGAGATTGGCCACCAGGGGCAGGTCAGAAAAACCTGCAACATCACGTTGCTGACTGAGCGCCCGCATCTCCCTGGCTACATCCCGTTTCCCTACCTGGCCGGCAGGCAGATCACGGGACAGTTGGTTAATGCGGCGCCCCACATCCTCCAGGGACATGTTCAAAGCCTGCAACTGCCGCTGGGAAATCTGCACCGCAATCTCTTCTTCCGGCAGGCCATTGATATCCACCTTGGCCACACCCCGCTGCAACAGCTCCTCCTCGAAGCGGTAGGCCAGGGGGCGCAGTTCCCGCAAATCCGAAGGACCATGCAGCAGCAGGCGTGCGATGGGCTCGAAATTGATTACATGGCTGACCTGGGGAGTGCGCGCATCCTGGGGCAGGTTGCGCACTGCCTTGACCCGGGAATCCACCCGGTCGGTGGCTTCCCCCATGTCCGTCCCTTCAGGAAAGTCCAGGATCACCACACCTACACCTTGGGCGGAAGTGGAGGTGATTTTTTCCAGCCCTTCCACGGAACGCAATTCCTGTTCCAGGGGAATGGTGATGGATTTCTCTACATCCTCTGCCGTCGCCCCTGGCCATACCACCCTCACCGTGACCACCTGAATATCGAAGCTGGGAAAGAACTGGGTATTCAGGGAAGTCAACGCCAAGGCTCCGGACAGGAGCATGATGATCATCACCAGATTGGCAGCGACCGGGTGCCGGGCGAAGATGCCGATGATGTCATTCTTGTGCTGAAACCCCTCAGCCACCAGCCACTACCTCTACCAGCAGGCTTTCCATCGCATTGGGCAACTGGGTAATCAGCAACTGCCGCCCGGATTTCAGCTGCTGGGAACGAATCAGCACCTGGCTTTTCCCGTTCAGCCAGATCTCGCCCACCCGCTCGACCCGAATCGGGCGCAGGCGCTGCTGCTCATCTATGACATACACCTTGTCGGAACCATACAGCGCCTCGTAGGGTACCGGCATTACTCCCGCCTGCTTCGGCAGGGTCAGACGCAGTTGCATGACACGGCCTTTTTGCAGCCAGTCCCAGCCGGAATCGATCTGAAACAGCGCCTCCACACCACCGCTGCCCTGGCGCACTTCGGCTCCCAGGGAAATCAAATGGCCCTTGACCTCGTTCCCGTCCACCTTGCCGGCCACGACCAGGGGTTTTTCTTCCACCACAGCCTTGCGCACCTGGGGTACATAGATGGCCGGCAGCATGGCGCGAAACATGAGGCTGGTATTCTCAAACATCTCCAGCAAGGGCGCACCCGCGTTCACCCGGTGCCCTCGCGCCACCAACACCTTTACCACCCTGCCATCGAAGGGCGCCTTGACTTTGGTGCGCTCGAGTTGCAAGCGGGTTTTTTCCAGAGCCGCCAGGGCGCGTTCCAGAGCAGCTTGCAGCTCCAGCATCCTGCTTTCATGGGTGCGAATACTTTCACCGATACGGGCAATACTGATGGACTGGCGGGCGGCATTCTGCCTGGCGGTGTCCAAGGCCGATTGAGAGCCAACCTGCCTTTTTTTCAGGTCCAGCAAACGCGCCACTTCCGCCTGAACCAGCTTGTACAGGCGGCGCTCGTTGGGCAGGGTTTCCAGATCCGCCTGGTGTCGTGATTCCTGCACCGCGATCGCCGCCCGGGCTTGCGCCACATCCGCCTGGCGCTGGATCAGGTCCAGCTTCGCGTCCTGATCATCCAGATCCACCAGGAGATCTCCCGCCGCCACCTGGCTACCCTCGATCACATGCACCTGTTTTACATCAGCGGTAAGGGCGGCAGTGAGTACCGAGTAGCGCAGCGCATCCACGGTGCCATAGAGCAGAATATTTGTGGGCCACTCCCCGGTCTGCACCGGGATTGCAGCTACCGGCCAGGACTTTTCCTGGATTTCAACATCCTTGCTGTGTGGCTTGGTGGCCTTGAGCACCAGGAACACGGCAACTGCCATGGCAATGATGAGAACGGGCAAAATCAGTCGACGCAGTCTATTCACAGAATTGTTCTTCAGTTATCCAGCTTGGAAACAGGTATGTAACGCCATACGATCCATGCCCCCAGCAGGGCCACGGCAGATGCCATAGTATAAGCGAAAGCAGCCCCCCACTGTTCCCACAAAAAACCACTGGTAAATGCACCCACGGCACCACCTGCGCCGAAGCTGAGGCTACTGTACAAAGCCTGCCCCCGCCCCTGATGGCGGCCACGAAAATACCCATGCACCAGATGGATTGCCGCAGCATGAAAACTGCCGAAGCTTGCCGCATGCAGCAGCTGGGAGAAAATCAGCAAACCCAGTACGTCAGGAAAATAACCAATCAATAACCAGCGCAAAGAGGCCAGAACCAGGCTCACCAGTAAAATCAATGTGGCGGAATAGCGGTGCATGAGCCGGTGCATGAATACAAACAACAACACTTCCGCCAGTACGCCGATGCCCCACAAAATACCTATGCTGCTTTTGCTGTAACCAAAATCCTGCAGGTAAATGGAGTAGAAGGCGTAGTAAGGACCATGACTCATCTGCATCAGAAATACCGCAGCAAAGAAGGCCAGTATCCTGGGGGTTTTCAGCAGCACCAGAATCGAAGGCTGCACTTGGGTAGAAATCGCCCCCGGTTTGTCCTTTACCAGTAGACTGGACAACAGAATTCCGGCAAAAACCGTGAGCAAAGCAGTCAAGACCACGCCGGTGCCCAGCCTGTCCACCAGATACCCCACCAGCACCACGGTAACGATGAAGCCCACCGAACCCCATAGACGCAGGCGGGAATAGCGTTCCACCGCCTTCCCCAGATAGTTGAACGTCACTGCTTCGAACTGGGGCAATGAAGCATTCCAGAAGAAACTGAACAGGATCATGATCAGGGCGATTTCGACAAAGCCCGTGGCGCCGGGCATGGTCAAAAACACCAGCAGAGCCATCAACGAAGCGATGCGCACGATCAGCATGCGGTGCCCAAGGTGATCACCCAGCCAGCCCCAGATGTTGGGCGCAACGATCTTGGTCACCATGAGAATGGACATGAGGGAACCAATGGCGAAGGGATCAAAACCCAGAGACTGCAGGTACAGCCCCCAGTAGGGCATCAATATGCCCAGGGCGGCGAAGTAAAAGAAATAGAAGGCAGACAGCCGCCAGTAAGGCATCTATTAACCCCAATACTATTAAGTTAACCCGGATATTTCACCTGGACACTGAAACAACAATATAAGATGCTGTTTTTATTAACCATTGTATCTATATTAGCAAAGTGCAATATGTTACCGGGTGTTTGTTAAGTCCGCCCTTGCACCGATCTTGTTGCCCAGAGACGATATTTCTTCACTCATCAATAGCTTGGGCTATTGATTCGATCAGAAATTCGCCTCTGAACAAC
>JAJRUY010000032.1 GCA_024277555.1 Gammaproteobacteria bacterium
AATTTGATGACGTTGCCCGAGATTTGATTTTCGAACTCGGGAGCGCCTCCGGCCTGACAATTGAGCAACCGGATGCCGTTTTGCGGGTGATTCAGGATCGTGTTCTTGCTGGCTTGGTCGCCGATGACCACGCCCTGTGAATTTTCCAGCAAAATGCCGTTGGTCTGCCGGCCCTGCTGTTTGCTGCCCTGGATGGTGTTGCCCTGGATGGTAATCGGCGTTTGGCCGCTCTGCAATTGACAGTTGAGCACACGGATGCCGCTCTGCGCGTTCCTTTCAATGATAGGATTATTGCGGACGGCGATGCGGCTGGAGTTTTCGATAGAGATGCCGTGCAGCTCGTTCTCGCTGATACTGACGTTATCGATGATGGTCACGCCCCTACTTTGACTCAGGCGTATGCCGCTGTTGTCGTTGCTGCGCAGGCTGTTCTTCTCCACCCGCGTTTCCTTATTGGCTGCCTCCTGGCAGTTCTCCATATAGATGCCGTCTGCACTATTGTTGCTGAAGGAATTCTCCTGGATGCGGCTCTCGGTTGAAGAATTCGCATAAAGTCCTGTTTCGTTATTGTGCAGAACCAGGTTGCCCCGGATCTGCGTCCCCTGCGCGGACTGGAGGTAAATGCCATACTCGTTGCCGGTGATGTAATTGTCCAGGATTTGGCTGTTCTGGGCTGTGCTTCTGTGAACATAGATACCCGCTTTGCCCGCACCTGTGGCCCCCTGGATGGTGAATCCCTGGATAGTGATGTTGTCCCCGGTCACGGTGAAGACATGGTTGTTGGCATCTGCCGCCTGAATCGTGGTAACCGAACGTCCTTCCTTTGAACGGATGGTCAGCGGCTTGTCCACAGTTATGTTCTCTTCATAGTCGCCGGGACATACCAAAATCGTGTTGCCCGAGTTGGCTCCGTTCACCGCATCCTGAATAGTAGGGAAAGATGCACCGGTATCCTCATTGTAAATGCAGGCAACCCCTACTAAACTGGTTGCTCCATCCAGCAACACACCAGGCGGGTAGTTATCCGGCGTCGCCGCAACCTGATTTGCTTCAACTGACACCATTATCGTCCCTCTTGAATCACATTCAAAGGCTTCCATCCTGGTGAAGGTCAGATAAAGTGACAGGTTCTTGCTTTGGCCGGTTTGCAGCGCCAGACCGCTGGTCGAGAATTGCACCGAACCGCTGCCGGTAAAGGAGATGGTCTGCTCACCGCCGGGCCACTCCAACCTCGCTTCTTTGATGGACTGAGTGATGGCATCGGGTCCAGAGATTTCCACCGCAATGGTGTTCACCTGCCAACTGTCGGCATTGCTGGCCTGGACGGTGAAAGTATGAATGAGCCGTTCTTCTTCGTCTGCCGTGACCGGGCACATGTTCCGCTGTCCTCCTCCAGTGACTTTCAGCCACGGCAGAAAATTGGCTGTGGCGACATTCGAGCACCCGTCGGCACACTTGCCCGGAGCCACTGTCGCTTCAGCAGTCTTATTGGTGCCCGAAGCCGCACCGGTCCATTTCCAGAAGACCCAATCCGCCACCGCGAACGCCGTCACCTCCACGGTGCCGCCGCTCTGATCCACACACTCGGGCATGGCTCCACAACCCATCTGGCGCGCCTTCTCCGGCACAACGGCCGTGGCCACGCACGCCTCACTACTCGGCGGCGGGACTTTGATAATCTGGATGATCATACCCTCGCTGCCGCTGATGTCTTTCATCATCTCGCTGTAGCCGTACCCTTCTGTGGTCGTCACGTAGCCTGTTCCCGTGCTCGAATTGATGGTGATGGAAATCTGGCTGGTTGAAGCTGAATGGCAAATACTGATCGTCGCAAAATTACCCAGAAGTGCCTGCAACAAGAGTCCCAGCACACTGCCGCCTTTCACGCCCGCAAAGACATAGCCGCTGTTCACCTCCACATCCCAGATTTCACCGCTGTCACTCATCTGCGCCAGTTGGCTGGGCGCCGCAGGATCGGAAACATTGAACGCCTGCAGATGCCACTGGCTATTGGGCGCACTGCCCGTGTTACTGCCCACATACACCGTGTCCGCCACCGCCCAGATAGCGATGGGTTCACCCGCGGTCTGCGCCGAGCCCAGCAGCGCCGGAGATTGCGGATCAGAAACGTCAACCAGTTGGAATCCCTCGTCTCCACTGGCTGAATAGGCAAGATAGGACAACGTGTTGCCCTCGTTGACGAAAATATCCCACCCGGTTCCCGGCAAAGCGTAACTGCTCACAAAACTCGGGTTGGCCGGATCCGATACATTCACGATTTCCTGCTTGTCGCCAACGAGGAGATAGGCGTATTGCGCGGTGACATACATCTCCGTCGGCGTGCCACCCTGCGGTTGATAGGCGGAGAGTTCGGTCACATTGTTGACGTCGGAAACGTCCAGGATGCGCAACTGACCGTTCGTGCCCCAGCCAAAGCCGTACAGGCGATTGCCGCGCAAAAAGGTCCGCTGCATCCCCGGCCAGTCAGGATAGAACTTTACCAGCAGGGGCCGGGCCGGATCGGAAGCGTCATACACCCACAATCCGCTGACACTTGCGGTGTAGAGATAATCGCTGCTCGATTGCACCCACAACACCGTGCCGGGGCTGCCGTACTTGTCTGCTTCCACCGGAGTTGCAGGGTTGCTCACATCAATAGCCACCAGATTCCGCTCGCTGGAACTGGTGGTTAAATAGGCAAAGGGATACACCACCTGCACCGACTGGGCCTGCCGCCCGGGGAGGTCATCGACCTCCATGCTTGCCGTAGCTACCGGATTTGTGGGGTCGGAAACATCGGCCACCACCAGCCACGGCCCATCGGAGACGCCAATATAGGCATGGCTGCCTTCCACCTAAAGAGCCGTGGGCTGCTTGCTACCGGCAGTCGTAACCTGGGCGTGCAAATAGCCCACCTCGGCCGGGGCGTTGGGATTGGCAACATCCACAACGTGTAAATCGACATAATTGTAAGGCGACGCCTCGCTGGCCACATAGGCGTAGGTTCCCTGCACAAATACTTTTTTCAGGTTCAAGATGTAGAATGTGGACTTTTCCACCGGCGTCGCGGGATCGCTTACATCCAGGATGCGAACGGAATTTCGATACCCGTCGATCACGTAGGCATAATCTCCCTTTACAAACACATCGATTATATTCGAATAATTTTCAGGAAGAAGCGTCTTTACCAATTGTGGTGAAGCCGGGTTAGAGATATCAGCGATCTTCAATCCGCTGCGTCCCGCTGCCACGTAAGCGTAATTGCCGGAGACATAAACCTCTCCCTCGGAGCTGTCGCCCAGCGCATGGTAGCCGGTTAGGGTGGGAGCAAGCGGATTGGAAATATCGACAATGCGCAATCCTGCCGCAGAAAGATAGGCGTAATTGCCGGCAATAAAAATGTCATCTGGCGCATCGGGCAATTCCAGATAGGCGACTTGCTGAAACGGCGAGGCGGAGATGTCCAGCACTGAAAGATACTGCGCCTGCCCCAGGTAAGCGTAATTGCCCGAAACCGCGCCGCAGTTTGTTCCTCCACCGATATGGCTGGCGGGGGTGATGGAAAATGAATCGTCTTGAGCCTGAACTGAACAAGTTGTGATGAGCAAAAGAATGCAACTCTGAAGAAGCAAAACAAGAACCAAAGTGTTTTTTCCGGTTTTCATAATAAACTCCTTTCTTATTATTTTGGAAACAAATTAGTTGTTTTCAAAATGAGTTTATTACACTTCAAAGAGTTTTCTCATTTCCCGGGTAATATAATCTTCTCAGAACTATATTCTTGCAAGCCGCATTACAGAATAGGCGATGACAGCAATTCCCCAATATGCGAAAAATCCCCAAACGATGGTAAAGTAGGCCAAATCTAATGGTTTACTTGTAGTTATATACGCGATATTGATGGCATCGATCTGCCAATACTTTGGACTCTGGAGACCTTTGCTTGTTTGGAAGTGGAATTCAATGAATCGGGCTTCAATCAAGCGATTATGGTGAGATTAAGCTATGTGTGTCTGCTCGGCGTGGTTTCTGTTGGATAGTGGAGTGAAAAGATCTTGTCCCG
>JAJRUY010000033.1 GCA_024277555.1 Gammaproteobacteria bacterium
CACCTGCTCAAACTCAGAGCCCTGGGTTTTGTGCACGGTCATGGCATAAACGGTTTCCAAAGATGAGAGACGGGACGGGCTGAGATAGCGTAATTCATCTCCTTTGGCAAAAACCGCCCGAAGCTTTCCGTGGTACTGCACAAGCAGGCCCGTATCTCCATTGAACAAATCCAGTTCATAGTGGTTGCGCGTAACCATTACCGGGCAGCCGGGATACCATTTTCCATCTGTACGCACCAGGCCGGCATGACGCAACTGCTCTTCTATATACGCATTGACCTGCTCTGCACCCTGGGAGCCACTGCGGGTAACACAGAGGATGCGAAACATCGCCAGCAACGCGAAGGCTTGATGCACATCGTTGGCATGCAACAGGGGCTGATAATAGGTTTTGATCCAGCCATCCAGCCATGTATGCAAATCACCTGCTTGCTGCAGCTGCAAACCTTCGGTTTTATGGCGCAGGACATCCCAGCTTTTCCCGGCCTCGCCAGCAATGACAGCCGCACCGAGCATGCCGATTCCACCCTCGCCAGCAAAGCGCCGGCTATCGGTCAGCAGACTCAGATAGTCAGCATCCTTCCCTGAAGCCAATGGCACTGATTCCCCCGTAATTTGCTGCAACCATTGCTGCATTGCCGCACTGTAACCAGGATGCGGCCTTGGAGTCAGATCCGCAAGCACACTGCCTGCAGAAACCGAAGGCAGCTGGTCAGGATCACCCAGCAGAATCAAACTTGCCTCGGGCGGCAAGGCCTGCAGCAAGCGGTACATCATGGGCAAATCGATCATGGACGCTTCATCCACCAGCAGCAAGTCGAGCGCCAGTGGGTTGCCGGAATGATGGCGAAATTCATGCTGCCCCGGAATGACGCCAAGACAACGATGCAGGGTGGCTGCATTTTCCGGAATACCTTGCAGGTCTTCAGGGGTAAGCATGCCCTGCTTTTTCAGGATGGCCTTGGCAGCCGTCACCGACTCATTCAGGCGCTGCGCCGCTTTCCCCGTCGGCGCCACCATGACAATGCGCAGACAATGATTGTTCAGGCGCTGCAAGGCGGCAAGCAGTTTGGTGACGGTAAAGGTTTTTCCAGTTCCAGGCCCACCCGAAATAACGGCAAACCCCCCACCCATGGCATTGGCAACGGCAAGGCGTTGCTGGTCATCAGGCCGCCGGTCCGGAAACAGTTGCCCCAGCACCTCAGTCGCCAGACCCGAATCAGGGAAACAAGAGCGGATCATCAGCTCCTTCAGCCTGTCCGCCACAGCTTTTTCAAAAGTCCAGTAGCGCCGCAAATACAGACGTTCATACTCGAACACCAGGAGCTGGCTGTCCCCGGGTTCAAGGGCGGCTTCCTCAAGAGTATGTTGCCACTGCGCAAAAGCCGGAAAACGATAGCCACCTTTTCCTTCTTCGTCCCGCCAATGCCATTGACCTGCTTCCGCCCGCAGTTTCAGGCAGCCATGGCCATCTCTGAGCAGGCAGGAAAGCAGCATGATGCTATGAAACAGCAAAGGTGTATCCTGTGCCTGCATATGCCCACACAGAGAATCGGCAAGATAATAGTCTATTGCCTCCACGCCATGCAGTTGTGCCCGGCAGTGGCTATAATTTTTATACATTTTCATTCCGCCCAAACAGGGCATCCAGCTGCGTCAGCAAAAGCTCCTGAACCGCTTGGTGGTACACACCGGTTCCTGCATTCACCGACATGCCGCGCAGATACAGGTAATACACGCCGCCAAAATGCGCTGCTGGCCGATAACCTTCCAGGCTGGCCTGCAAATAGCGATGCAGGGCCAGGCTGTAAAGCAGGTATTGCAAGTCATAGAATGCCTGCTGCATGTTGTTCCTGATCGACTGCTGGTTGTAGTCGCTCAATTGGTCTCCCAGAAAATTGGACTTGTAATCCGCTACATAGTAACGTCCCCGCCACTCGAAGATCAGGTCGATATAACCATGCATCATGCCTTGCAGTTTGCGCTTTACCGGCAGTTCGACAGCACCCTGCTGCCCTCTGTGACGCGCCAGAATACGTCCCAGCTCATGCATGCCTCCCTTTTCCATGGGGAAATAGAAGGCCGCCTCCCTCAGGGTTTGGCGCCATTCCAGCTGCGACAGGGTCAGCTGCGGGGATAAGGGTGTAATCAACACTTCCTGTAACCATGCCACCAGATCGGATGCTGCGAACCCTTCGGGCAGAGGACCAAAACGCGCCAGCGGTCTTTGCAAGGCTCGATCCCAGTCCGGTCGTGAGAAATCCACAACCTCAAAAATCTCATGCAGAAGATTCCCCGCTGCAGCACCTGCAGGAAGCGCAAAACGCAGTTGTCCAGCTTTCTTCTGCTCAATTTGCCTGGTTTGATCCCGATCCGGCAGGGCAATGCCACCATGATGCAGGTTGCGCGTCAGGGCGGAAAAAGAACTTAGCCACCAATCACGTTGAATACAGCCATGGAAAGAGGCCGTCGCCAACGGCGCGCCATGCGCGCCTGCCTGCTGCACGGCAGCTGCTGGAAAGCTGTCATTTGATGCCAGGGAAAACGCGATATCCGGCATGTCCGCCGCCAGGGAATCCAGAGCTTGCGCCAACTCCCCGCCCCGGGACAGACCCAGAACCTGACCCAGGGGTGATCGCTCGTAATCCGCAAAGGGCGTACTGCCGATATAGCAACGCTGAATCGCGCGCGTGACCGCTACATACAACAAACGCACCGATTCTGCGTGGCTTTCTTCCCGGGTCAGATGCGCTGCCTCTTCATCCCAGCCAAGATGCACCATGGACTCCAGGGTATTTCTGTCGTGAAAACTGAATATCTCAATAGTGCGGTTGGCAAACTTGAGCGGGTTTTTGTAGTAGCTGGCAAACGGAATGAACACCACGGGATATTCCAGCCCCTTGGCGCCATGCTGGGTCTGAATGCGCAGCAGATCCGCATCCGTTTCCAGGCGCAATTCCGCTTCCAGGTTTTCCCCTTGCCCGCGAATCTGTTCAGCCAGCCAGTTCAGCAGCTCCCGGGGGCGGGGATGGCGCTGGCTGGCCTGCTGCAACAACTCCATCAGGTGCAGGCTGTTGGTCAGGGCGCGCTCCCGCTCCCGGGCAGGCGGTTGGTAATGGTGGTGAAACAGGGCCAGCGCCATGGCGATAAATCCCCGCTCCCGCCACAGCTTGCGCAGCTGTTGCAGGCGCAAATGCTGCTGTTCCCAGAAATCCTCATCTTCATTCATGCTTCGCAGTTGCTGTGCATCCCCCCCCAGGCAGGCGCTGGCCAGAGCCGCCCGCGCCAGCCGCTCGTCTTCCAGTTCCAGAATGCCCAGCATCGCCTGGTACAGATCCCTGGCCTGCTCACTGGCAAACAGCTTGTCATGCAGGCTCAGGTACACCGACGGCAGTGCAATTTCATCCAGCGCGGTTTTGATCACTTCCGCCTCACTGCGATTTCGTACCAGCACCACAATATCCTTTGCCTGAAGCGGCGCTTCGCCCAATAGCACCTTGCCGCCGAGCAACCGGGCAATTTCTGCCGCGCACCACTGTGCCATCACTCCACGAAAACCCGCCTTGTTGTGCCCGGAGCGGTCTGCATGCTCCTCATGGACAGGAAAATGCACCAGTTGCAGCGCCGCTGTCTTTTCACTGTCCTGCAAAGTAACTTCATCACCTTTGCCCGATGCCTTTACTGCCTTGTACTCGATGCCCAGACCAAATACATCTGCTGCCGGCTGATCCAGTGCGGCGCCATGGAACAGGCGGTTACTGGCATTAATCATGGCGGTGGAAGAGCGCCAGTTGGTGTCCATATACCATTGCAAATCCGCATCCGAGCGGGCGCGCAGGTAGGCAAACACATCACCACCACGAAATGCATAGATCGCCTGCTTCGGATCGCCAATAAGATAGAGCGCCGTTTCCCGGTTTCTGGCAGGCGTGTAGATGCGCTGCAGGATCTGGTATTGCAACGGATCGGTATCCTGGAATTCATCCACCAGCGCTGCCGTATATTCCTGCGCCAGCGTCCGGGCCAACTCCCGCCCGGATGCCCCCTCAAGGGCTTGCGCCAGGCGCTTCACCAAATCTTCAAAACCCATTACCTGTTGTGCCTGCTTGGATTGAAGGATGGATTGCTCCATGGCTTCCAGGCCCTGTATCACAAGGCAATAGGCAGCCGCCTCGTGCAATCTCTGTTGCAGCTTCATCCCATCCTGTTTCAGGGCTTTCGCGGCTTCCAGCCAGGCATCAATTTCTTGCCTGGCGGGTGATCTGCTCCAACGCCCGCCATGAAGAAAGGCTGCCGCCTCCGGGGGCATGGGAGCATCGCCTTCCTGATCCAGCCATTCCATCAGCGCCTGCCATTCATGACTACGCTTGTCACTGTCCTTCCTGCCATCCACCAACAGCGCAAACAGCTGCTTCCGGTGCTGTTGCAACTGGCTGTTGCAGGCCTGCTTGCGCTGCTGCCATGCCTGCAGCAGTTGACCGGGATCTGTTACTGCAAGGGGAACCGGCTTTTCCAGCAGTTTTCCGAATGATTTCAGAAAACTTTCCGGATCCGGCCAGTATTGCGCCACCAGGCGGTAATCCTGTTCTCGTGCCGCCAGACAGCGATACCAGTCCCGCACTGCCTGGAGATGAAGATCATCCAGCTCCTGCTCCATGCTGGTGTCAGAATCCATCCCTGCGGCAAAAGCATGGCGCATCAGCACCTGACGGCAGAAGCTGTGAATGGTGAATACAGGGGCTTCATCCAGGTGCAACAGGGCGCGATGCAGCAGCGGGCGCGCATGCTTCCTGGAGAAGCGCGCATTCATCTCCTGATAGAAATCATCCCCGGCATCAGCATTTCCCCAGCTGTCCAGGGCATGGCGCAACTCCCCGGCAATACGGCCCCGCAGTTCTTCGGTAGCCGCCCGGGTGAAGGTCATTACCAGAATATTGCGCACATCGAGTTGCTTTTCCAGCAGCAGGCGCAGATAGATGCGGGTAATACTGAAGGTCTTGCCGGTACCGGCGCTGGCCTCAACCAGCTGGCACCCATGCAATGGCAGGCCGATGATGTCCAGGGGTTGCATGCTCACAGGCTCTCTTCCGTACGATGTTGGTACAAGGGGACATAGATCTGCTCCAGAAGCTTTGCCGGCAATTCCTGCACATCCGGAATTTCCGG
>JAJRUY010000034.1 GCA_024277555.1 Gammaproteobacteria bacterium
GCATGTCCTGCCGGCTGCTGCTGCCCCAAGGACAGAAGCAGTAACCGCCAAGGTGCGTTGGGGCATGCTCATCGACGCCAATAAATGCGCTGATGGTTGCAATGACTGTGTTGCTGCCTGCGACAAGGAAAATGGCCTGGATCTGGTGGATATGCCAGCAGGAGCGGACGCAGAACTCTGGGAGCGCCAGCGTCCCCGCTGGATACGCCAGGTCAAGCTGAAGGACAACCTTTCCGGAAAAATCACCAACCTGCCCATGATGTGCCAGCATTGTGAAAAGCCGCCCTGTGTCGATGTTTGCCCCACGGGCGCATCTTTCCGCCGGGCCGATGGCATCGTCATGGTTGATCGCCATATCTGCATCGGTTGCCGGTATTGCATGATGGCCTGCCCTTACAAGGCGCGCTCCTTCATTCATGCAGAAGTGGCAGAAAAGCTGACCCATACGCCTCGTGGAAAGGGTTGCGTGGAAAGCTGTAACCTTTGCGCGCATCGTCTGGACAATGGTGGCAGCACCACTGCCTGCCAGGATGCCTGCAAGCATCAGGCAATTGTGTTTGGGGATCTGAAAGACCCTGATAGCGCAGTCTCCCAGGCGCTGAAAGAGTATCCCAGTGTTCAGATCCGTGCGGATCTGCAGTTGAACACCGGCGTACGCTACAGCAATATCTGAATTGATTTTGATTAGGTGGGTGGAGCAATGAAAAAGATTCACTTCAGTGAGTGGGGCGTAGACAGCCCTCGTTACTGGGGCATGCTGGCGGTACTGGGCGCCCTGGTTGCCATAGCTGGCGGTGCCGTGTATTACATGGAACACAACGGCCACTGGGTTACCGGGATGACCAACCAGGTGGTTTGGGGGATGCCCCATGTGTTTGCCATTTTTCTGATTGTCGCCGCTTCCGGGGCGCTCAATGTGGCTTCCATCGGCACTGCGTTTGGTAAAAAGGCATACAAACCCCTGGGCAGGCTTTCTGCTTTATTGGCGATTGCATTGCTGGCTGGTGGTCTGGTGGTACTGGTGCTTGATCTTGGTCAGCCCGGCAGGTTGCTGGTTGCCATGACCCACTACAATTTCAAGTCCATATTCGCCTGGAACATTTATCTGTATACCGGGTTTTTCGTTATCGTGGCGGTTTATATCTGGTTCATGATGGATCGCCGCATGCAGGCATGGTACAAGCCCGTGGGCATATTTGCTTTCGTATGGCGTTTGCTTCTGACCACAGGTACCGGCTCGATCTTTGGCTTCCTGGTTGCCCGCCAGGGTTATGACGCCGCCATCCTGGCACCGATGTTTGTGATCATGTCGTTTGCTTATGGGCTGGCTGTGTACCTGCTGGTGCTGATGTTTGTATTCAATGTGGATGGAAGGGAGATAGGTGATGCCTTGCTGAAGCGGCTGAAAAACCTGCTGGGCGTGTTCGTGGCGGCGGTGCTGTATTTTACCTTGGTGTATCACCTGGCAAATCTGTATGGCACGGAAAACCATGCCTATGAAACCTTTATTCTCAGGGACGGAGGCATCTATACACTGTTGTTTTGGGGTGGCTGGGTGCTTGCAGGTTGCCTGATTCCTCTGGGGATTATTTATCACCCGGGGCTGGGCAATACAAGAGGTGGAATTGTTGCTGCTTCTACCCTGGTTATCCTGGGAGGTTTTGCCACCGTCTATGTAATCGTTATCGGCGGACAGGCTTTCCCCATGGCCATGTTCCCGGGCAAGACCATTGTCGCCAGCGGGTTCTTCGACGGAGTGAACGGTCAGCCCATGTTGTATGCACCAAGCCTGCCGGAGTTTCTTCTGGGACTTGGGGGCGTTGCTCTGGTATTGTTGTTGACCTTTGTTGGCATTCGCATGTTGCGCTTTCTGCCTGCGACCCTGTCTGACGAGGTCGCCAATCCCCGCCATGCCAAGTCATAGGCGGGAGATTCCATAAGCAGCAGGGGCGGTCTTTCAGGCCGCCTTTTTGCATTCCGGAAACACGTGCATGGCTCATTTGATGATATCTGCGGCACACAAGTCGTCGGGCAAGACAACCATAAGCATAGGCCTGTGTGCAGTGTTTCGCAGGAAATCTCTTGCGGTTCAGCCGTTCAAGAAAGGGCCGGACTATATCGATCCCCTGTGGCTTGGTCTGGCATCAGGACGATCCTGCTACAACCTGGATTTCTTTACCATGGGTTCGGAAGAAATCACCGACCTGTTTGCGCACGGGATGAGTGATGTGGATCTGGGTATTATCGAGGGGAACAAGGGCCTGTATGATGGCCTGGATTTAGATGGCAGCAACAGCAATGCGGCTCTTGCTTCCCTGCTTGACGTGCCGGTAGTGCTGGTGCTCGATACCCGTGGCATGACCCGCGGCATTGCCCCGCTGATACTCGGATACCAGGCTTTTGAGGAGAAAATTCACATCGCCGGGGTTATTCTCAATAGCGTGGGGGGAAGCCGCCATGAGAGCAAACTACGCAATGTGATTGAACACTACACGGAAGCACGAGTGGTTGGTGCAGTCCCGCGCAATGACCAGATTCGGATCGAAGAACGCCATTTGGGGTTGATGCCCAGCAATGAGACCCAGGCCGCACAACAGCATATCGACAGGATTGCCGATCATGTCGGCGCTCATGTTGACCTGGATGCGTTGTTGGAGATTGCCGATGCCGCGCCTGTATTGGGAGCTGCAAAGCCCGTTTGTTTTGCCAGGGAGCAGCAGTCCGGGCAGTTGCGTATTGCTTATGCGAAAGATGCCGCATTTGGCTTTTATTATCCCGATGATATGGAATCTCTGCGCCGTGCGGGGGTCAGGCTGGTGCCATTTGATACTTTGCATGATGAGGTGCTTCCCGAAGCAGATGGCCTGTTTATCGGTGGGGGCTTTCCGGAAACAGCAATGGATGCGCTGGAAAAAAACCGGAGCATGCGCGCTTCCATCAAGGCATTCATCGAGGAAGGTGGCCCGGCCTATGCAGAATGTGGCGGCTTGATGTACCTGTGCCGCAGCCTGCAATGGAAGGACAAGCAGTCTGATATGGTTGGCATATTGCCTGCCGATGTCAAAATGCATCAGAAACCACAGGGTAGGGGTTATGTGCGCTTATGTGAAACCGAGAATCATCCCTGGCGGGGAAGTACCCGGCTTCCCCAACAGGTAAGTGCGCATGAATTCCACTATTCCGGGCTGGAGAATCTGGACGCCACACAGAAATTCGCTTATAAGGTTGAGCGTGGGTTTGGTGTAGATGGGACTCATGACGGGCTGGTATACAAGAATCTGCTGGCCAACTATTCGCACATGCGTAACGTCGGCTCGAACCACTGGGCGGAACGTTTCGTTGCCCATGTTTGGGCCTGCAAGAACAATAGTGTTAATCCGCATTTCTTACCGGGCCGGAAGCCCATTATGGAAAAAGATCAATGATTCAGTCTGTTACCAATAATCAGACAATTGCCAACGTCTTCACCCTGTCCTGTTCGGGTTTGTGCCCGATCTGGTGGCGCATTTTGCCCGATCCTCCTCAAATCATAGCTACAGCTATGCTTTTCGGACGATCGAACAAACTGCTTTGCCAGATCGACCGGGATTCCCGAACCCCGGTGAGAAATCCGGGTTAACCCGGATGTTTCACCAGGAAGTCCGATGATTGTGCCGGGATTGTTGTTCAGAGGCGAATTTCTGATTGAATCAATAGCCCAAGCTATTGATGAGTGAAGAAATATCGTCTCTGGGCAGCAAGATCGGCGCAAGGGCGGACTTAACAAACACTCGGCAACATATTGCACTTTGCTAATATAGATGTAATGATTAATAAAAACAGCATCTTATGTTGTTATTTCAGTGTCCTGGTGAAATATCCGGGTTAATTGAACCAAGAGGGAATAGCTGGAAATGTTTACGATTACTCCTGCAGCAGCAAAACAGATAAAGGTTGCCGCCGAACAGGGTGGAACCGAAGGTATGGCCCTGCGCATGGCGGTCAGGGAAAACAAGGATGGGTCATTTGCCTATCATATGGGGTTTGATGAAGCAGCGGATACTGACCAGCGCATTTGCTCCGAAGGCGTGGAGGTGGTAATGGATCCCAGTTTTGAAAAATACCTTGAAGAATGCACTCTGGATTATGTCGAGATGGATGACGGGAGCTGGCAGTTCGTATTTCTCAATCCTGCTGATCCTCATTATGTACCACCCAAGACCGACTGATATCTCTTCATTATTGTTGTTTGAAGCGGTGGATCAGGCGCCGGCCTTTCTTGCTGGGCCGGCCTTCGGTATGGACGGGGGCTGCGGCTCGGGCGGCGCGCAGTAGGGCCACTTCCTTTTCCCTGCGTTTCCGGCTTTCGTCAGTTTCAATGTAGAAGCTCACGGCCTCGGATGCCGGGCGGCGCTGTTTGGGCAATACCAATATCTCGATATCCCATTCCAGGCTGTTTTTGCTGATAGACAGGCGGCTGCCCGGGCGGATTTCCTTGCCGGGTTTGCTGCGCTGACCATTCAAATGCACCTTGCCGCCGGAAACCGCTTCTGCCGCCAGCTTGCGGGTTTTGAAAAAACGTGCTGCCCAGAGCCACTTGTCCAGGCGCATTTTATCTGTTTCATCCATGCTCAGGTTGGTCCGTCTTCAGAAGCATCGGCGCCGTGGGCAAAGGCGGCTTCATCATTGTGTGGAGTCCGTCCCAGCAGAAGATCGAGTTCACCATAGGCTTCCAGCTGCGCCATGTCATCAAAGCCGCCAACATGGAAATCATCAATGAAAATCTGAGGTACAGTACGGCGATTGCTGCGTTGAATCATTTCCAGCATTTTTTCTCTGTCCAGATCCACGCGAATTTCTTCGTACTTCGCCTCCTTGCTTTGCAGCAAGGATTTTGCGCGAACGCAGTAAGGGCACATGGCGGTGGAATAGATAACAATACAGGGTGATGACACAGGGAACCTCTCCAATGGCAGATAGCGGAAATTTATTGTTTCCTTGTATCCTAGCATCTTTTTTGCGCTCTAAAACAGGGTAAACTGTGGCCTTTCAAGCCAAAGCCTCTGTATTGTCATGTGTAAAAATGCTGTCGCAAAAACGATTTTTCTCAAAGACTACCAGCCGCCTGCCTGGGTGATTGAAACTGTGGATCTTGAATTTAACCTGCAAGAGCAGGGCACCAGAGTTATATCCCGGCTGACGCTGGCGAAGAATCCTGATTTTCCCGGTGAGGCGTCCGAGCTCAGGTTGGACGGAGAAGGCTTGAAGCCCGTCTGGCTGCGGCTCGATGGTGAAGAGCTGGCGGCAGATGCATATCGTATTGACATGCAGGGGCTGACCCTGTTGCATCCTCCCGCCCGGTTTGTGCTGGAATCTGAAGTGGAGCTGTCACCACAGACCAATACTGCGCTTGAAGGCCTGTATCGCAGTGCCGGCATGTTCTGCACCCAGTGCGAGGCAGAAGGTTTCCGGCGCATTACCTGGTATCTGGATCGGCCGGATGTCATGGCGCGTTTCAAGGTGCGTCTGGAAGCCGACAAAAAACGCTATCCGGTGCTGTTGTCCAATGGCAATCCTCTGGAGCAGGGAGACCTCCCGGGTGGGCGGCACTATGCGGAATGGGAAGATCCCATCCCCAAGCCCAGTTATCTTTTCGCGCTGGTGGCCGGAGACCTGAAATATATCGAGGATACGTTTGTCACCGCATCCGGCAAGAAACTGCGATTGCGTATCTATGTGGAGCCGGAGAATATCGACAAATGCGACCATGCCATGCACTCCCTGATCAACTCTATGCGTTGGGAAGAAGAAAAATATGGCCGGGAGTACGATCTGGATGTTTTCAATATTGTCGCAGTGAACGATTTCAATATGGGAGCCATGGAAAACAAGGGCCTGAATATTTTCAACTCCAGGTTTGTCCTGGCGCGCCCGGATACGGCTACGGATGAAGACTACCTGGGCATAGAGGCGGTGATCGCCCATGAATATTTTCACAACTGGACGGGCAACCGCATTACCTGCCGGGACTGGTTTCAGCTGTCCCTGAAGGAAGGTTTTACTGTATACCGGGATCAGGAGTTCTCGTCGGACATGGGTGCCCGCGGCGTGAAGCGCATCGACGATGTGCGCCTGCTGCGAGCGCACCAGTTTGCCGAGGATTCCAGTGCTATGGCGCATCCAGTGCGGCCATCCTCCTACATGGAAATCAACAACTTTTATACTGTAACCGTGTATGAAAAAGGGGCGGAAGTGGTGCGCATGCAAGCCACCCTGCTGGGGCCGGAACTGTTTCGCAAAGCTACCGACCTGTATTTTCAGCGCCATGATGGCCAGGCGGTGACCACTGACGATTTCGTTGCCTGCATGGAGGCTGTCTCCGGACGGGATCTGGGGCAGTTCAAGAACTGGTATGACTATGCCGGCACCCCGGATCTGCAAGTAAGAGGGGAATACGATGCGCAGGCCAGAAGTTACCAGTTGCATATTTCCCAGCATACTCCTGACACTCCGGGTCAGAGCAACAAGCCACCCTTTCATATCCCTGTGGTGGTGGGCTTGCTGGACAGCCATGGCAAGGATATGCCATTGCAGCGGGCAGATGATGCGGCGCATCCCGGATTGCTGGAAGTAACTCAGCGGGAGCAGGGTTTTACCTTTCTGGATGTGGCGGAAGAACCCGTGCCATCCTTGTTGCGGGGGTTCTCTGCGCCGGTAAAATTGCACTATCCTTATGCAGATCATGAGCTGGTGTTTCTCATGGCTCATGATACAGATGGTTTCAATCGCTGGGATGCAAGCCAGCAACTTGCACAGCGCGTAATACTGGCTCTGGTCGATCATTCGCCAGGCGCCATGGATATGCTGGCGGAATTTACCCATGCCTTCCGCCTCGCCCTGAATGCTGCGCATGCTGATTCGGCCCTGCTGTCAGAAGTGCTCTCCCTGCCTTCCGAGGCTTTCCTGGGAGAGCAAATGCCTGTGATTGACGTGGAAGGCATTCATGCCGCCAGGGAGCAGGTGAAGCGTCACATCTCCCAGGCTCTGCATGATGACCTGCTGCGGCACTACCGGCTGTTGCAGGATCA
>JAJRUY010000035.1 GCA_024277555.1 Gammaproteobacteria bacterium
ACCGCTCAGCTGCCAGGCCTGACTACCGGCTTGCCTTTGGCAATCCAGTCGACGATCCCTCTTTGGACATTATAGACTTTGGTGTAACCCAGTTTCTTATCCAGAAAATTACCCACGGTTGCGGTGCGATTGCCGGTTCTGCAAATCAGTACAAAAGGTTGATCCTTGTCCGCAATGGGAACCAGTTTCTCCAGCCACGCAGGCACATTGTAATTGCCCCGTTTGTCGAAAAAGGTGATCAGGTGACTGCCCTTGACCACTCCAGTCTGCCGCCACTCTTCTGCACGGCGAATATCGATTACCGGGACACCTTCGCTGATCAACTGTTCCAGTTCTGCATTATCAATGTTTGTTACAGCGGCCAATGCTGAAAACGGAAGAACAAATACAATTAAAAACAGTATGTTACGCACATCAATTACCTTATCGTTATACAAAACGCATATGGTAGCAGCCTGGGAAAAGCAAAAACCCGTCAACATGACGGGTTTTTGAATTGGAGCCGGTGACAGGAGTTGAACCCACGACATCCTCATTACAAGTGAGGCGCTCTACCAACTGAGCTACACCGGCATGGGCTGGGTATTCTACAGCTTGTCAGTTATCAGTCAAAGTCTGTTTACAAACTTTTTTCTGCAGCCTGGTATTGGCAGGCAATTGTTTACCCTCAAACTCTTTCAGCACGGCCTCATCGATTCCGGAAAACACCACCCAGTACACACGCGCCTTCTTTTTCTTGGGCACAACAACCGGCTCGAAGCCCATTTTACGCACGTTGTCAGCATGGCGTCGTGCATAACGTTCTTCTGTGTACAGCCCCAGGGAGATGGCATTCTCGAGTTCTCCATCGCGGATCAGCCACAGATCCTCCAGACCCGCCGCCTGCAGCTTTTTCAGCATGGCTTCGGCGCTGGCAACATCCGGCAATGCCGGGATCATGGCCCAATAGCCAGTGATTTCCTGTCCGGATCTGGCCTCTGCCTCCACTGTGGCGGCTTCGCTTCGGGAAAGCACCCGCCGATAGCCTTCCGCCATATTCCTGCTGCGTAGCGGTCCCAACTCACCACAATAGACGGTTGCCGCAGCGGTTGCTGGCTCTGGCTCTGGCTCTGGCTCTGGCTCTGGCACAGCCAATACCTGCTCCAGTGCGGAAGACGATTGTTGCTGCGGCACGGTTGCCAGCACTTCCTGGTCAGGCGCCGGTTGCTCCGGCATGGGTGATTCCGGCACTTCGGCTTCCCGCAGGAGACGAATTTCACCAAAATCCGGCTTGCGCTGCGGCTGCCCAGCGCCATTCCTTCCGGAGTCACCATACTGAATCCACAGGAACAGCACCACATTGCCTGCAATCAGCAGACCCAGTAACGGGCGTATCATCGGTTTTTCTCTTCTGCGTACAATTTTATCCCTTCCAGTACCAGTGCATCCCGGCGTTGATAATCAATCTGCATCAATGATGCAATCGCACCGACCCCACCGCCGGTCAGCACTACCCCGGGGTTACAGACGCCTGCAGCCCGCATACGCTTCACAGACTGCTCGATCAGAGCCACAATGGATTTGCATGTTCCCAGCTCAATACAGCTGAGGGTGCTGTTTCCCCATTCCTCACCAGCATCGACCACCGGAGTTTCCAGCTTGATGGCGGTTTCCTGCTGCAACGCCCGCTGCATTGCAGCTACACCCGGCAGGATATACCCGCCCAGATGCCGACCCTGCCCGTCCACGGCATCCAGAGTGACGGCAGTACCGCAATCCACCACGCAGACCCCATCCGGAAAAGCTGCGTAGGCGGCAATCATTGCCGCCCAGCGATCCACTCCCAGCTGCCGGGGCTGGCGATAGCCACAAGTCAGGCCGCAATCTGCGGCGGAAACTTTCATGATGCGTGGAACAAGTCCCCAGCAATTCACCAGCCATCCCAGCAGGTTGTTGTAGGCCACCGGATCAGCTACCGATGCCACCCACACCTGCTCAGGCGGCGTCTCCCCATGCCACACCGACGACAGCTGCCCATGCAGCCGGTTTGCAAAATACTCCAGCGCTTGCATGGGGGCGCCATCCTGCTCCCGGTCATGCATCCATTTCAGCCGGGAGTTTCCCAGATCAACATACAATCGTCCCATTTCAGGTTTTGCCCCGCAAGCTGACTTCTCCCGAGTACCAGGTTTTCCTCCCACCAGGGCCATCCAGAACCAGTCCACCCTGATCACTCAAGCCTGCATAGATACCCGTCACCATGTTGTCTCCCATCAGCAGATCTACTTGTTTGCCCATGTAGATATCATACTCCTTCCAGGTTTCCAGAAAGGGAGCCAGGCCCTGTTGCTGATATTGAATGCAGGTATTCAACAACGCCTCGAGCAGATCGCCAACCAGCCGGTTGCGATCCGGCAGGGGACTGAGGCAGGCGGCAAGATCCGTCCACGGCTGGTCGATATCCCCGGCCGCCGATGCGGGCAGCTGGAGGTTCAGGCCGATGCCGAGCACAGCCAGGCAGGGGCCTTCCATTTCACCACTGGCTTCCACCAGTATGCCTGCCAGTTTTTTTCCCTGAACGTGGACGTCGTTGGGCCATTTCAGGCCATGGGCATACAAACCCTGAGCGCTCAGCACTCTGGCCACGGTCACGCCAACTGCAATGCTCAGGCCAGCCAGATCGGCCATGGCCAGATCAAAGCGCCATGCCAGGGAAAGACAGACATTTTTGCCAAACACCGATACCCATTGCCTGCCCCGCCGCCCCCGCCCGGCGGTCTGGTGCTCGGCCACACAGGCCTGTCCGCCATGCAACACCGGATTGCACTGATTCAGGAGGAATTCGTTGGTCGAGTGAACCACTGGTAAAAGCTGCAACTGTGGCAGCCGGGAACGCAGGGAGGGTTCGATGCGGGCGAGAATGGCGTCTGCATCGAGAAGATCCAACGGAGTCGGCAGGCGATAACCCTTACCATGTACAGACTGGATATCAATGCCGGGAATCTGGTTCAGCTTCTGTATCCGCTTCCAGATCGCTGCACGGGTAACGGCAAGCTGCCCGGCCAGCACCTCCCCGGAATGGAACTGGCCATCGGCAAGCACCCTGAGCAGCTGATACTCAGCTGCATTCATTGTTCATTCAGCCAGTTGCGGCGTCTGGCAAGCTGTGTGGATGTGCATTGCACCTCAGGGAGAAACCACAGATCACAGGTATCGAGTGGAGCCAGCTGAATCCGCAGGGAAAAAGACATGAGCTCGTCCCGGCGAAATGCATGTACCTGCACTTCCATTC
>JAJRUY010000004.1 GCA_024277555.1 Gammaproteobacteria bacterium
CAAACCGGCTCCCTGGGCGTAGTCACCATCAACTGCGCCCGCCTGGGGCATCTCTACCGAGGCGATGAAGCAGCTTTGATGGCGCGCCTGGATGAGCTGCTGAACCTGGCTCGCAACAGCCTGGAGATCAAGCGCAAGATCATTCAGCGCCACATGGATGCCGGACTGTTCCCCTATACCAAACGCTACCTGGGCACCCTGCGCAATCATTTTTCCACCATTGGCGTGAACGGCATCAATGAAATGATTCGCAACTTCACCCTTGACGAATATGACATCACAGACAGCCGGGGCAGCCAATTTGCAGAGCAGTTTCTCGACCACATCCGCAGCCGTATGCTGGAATTCCAGGAAACCACCGGCAATATGTACAACCTGGAAGCCACGCCGGCGGAAGGCACCACTTATCGTTTTGCCAAGGAAGACCGCAAACGCTGGCCGAAAATCCTGCAGGCGGGCACGGATGAAAAGCCCTACTACACCAACAGCTCCCAGCTGCCGGTGGGCTATACCGACGACCCCTTCGAAGCCCTGGCGAAACAGGAAAGCCTGCAAAGCAAATACACCGGCGGCACCGTGCTGCATCTGTACATGAGCGAGCGGCTGTCCAGCGCCGAAACCTGCAAACGCCTGGTGCGGCGCTCCCTGGAAAGTTTCCGCCTGCCCTATATCACCATTACACCCACGTTTTCCATCTGCCCGGAACACGGCTATCTGAATGGAGAGCATGAATTTTGTCCTCGCTGCGATGAGGAACTGCTGCGGAAAAAATCCGCTACAACCGGAGAACTCTCATGACTGAACAACACACCCAACTCAAAGACGAAGAACGCACCCGCTGTGAAATCTGGACCCGGGTAATGGGCTACCACCGCCCGGTAACCTCTTTCAACCCAGGCAAGCAATCCGAATTTGGCGAACGCAGGAACTTTGAAGAATGTCGCATGCCCTGCGAATAGGCGGCTTCGTCCCCTTCACCAGCATCGATTATCCGGAACAACTGTCCGCTGTGGTATTTTGCCAGGGCTGCCCTTGGCGCTGCGGCTATTGCCACAACCAGCACCTGCTCGCCTCCCGGAGCACAGGATTGCTGGATTGGCAGGAGATCCTCGAAAAACTGCACCGGCGCCAGGGACTCCTCGATGCAGTAGTTTTCAGTGGTGGCGAACCCACCCTGCAAAAATCCTTGCGCGATGCGATGGAGCAGGTAAAAAACATGGGATTCAAGGTTGGCCTGCACACCGCCGGCTGCTACCCGGATCGCCTGCAAGCCCTGCTGCCTCTGGTAGACTGGGTGGGGCTGGACATCAAGGATCTGCCGGAAAACTACCTGGCACTTACAGGCGCAGGCGGCAGCGGCAACCAAGCCTGGGACAGCCTGGATATCCTGCTAGGCGCAGACATTTCGCTGCAAGTACGCACCACTGTGCATCCCGGCATGGCAAAAGACCATGTGGAACAGTTGCGCACCAACCTCTCCCGGATGGGAGTGACGGATCACCGCCTGCAAGCCTGCCGTTGACCAGGATATTTCAGCAGCCCGTCCGGCGCTATCATTCAAATCCGTTTGCAAACAAAACCTGGCCCTCGGTGAAAAAGTAGCCGCGGCGGCTCCACACACCTTCCCTTCTCGCGCTGGATGCCTTTATCCACCACACCAGGTTTTGCTCCCAGGGAAGGTTTTCAGGCAGGACAAACCGGCACAGCTCGCCCGGGTTATCGCAACCGGCACCCACGGCAGTAATGCTGGGCACCCCGTAACTGGTATTCCAGTCGGGCTCGCCATTGGCCAACAGCGGTCGTATCTGCAGCAAATAGGATTCTGCCGTAGCAACGGGTTCCCATACAAACAGGGGAGAGAGTGGGTTGATCCGCTGCTGCTTCACCGGCTGCTGCAGTACGCTGGCTGGAAGTTCCTGGTCATAATCCGCACAGCGGCTGCGTCGTGGGTTGTCGGGGGTATAACAGGGATATTCATAACTGATGCCGGGAATGGGGCGGGGGTCGTCCGTGGAAACCAGATCGCGTAGCTCTCCCATCTCGATCTGCGCGGCAATGCCGTTCCCCAGGGACTGCCGCCAGCCTTCCATATTGCCGTTGAAGGTATAGTCCGCCAGTGCTTCCACGATCCGGAACACGCCATAATCATCCATGGCATCGAATACACCATAGCCATCGCCGGTACCCGGCACGGCATGATCGGCGCTGTAGTCATAGCCGTTGATGCTGGCGGAACGCAGGGTGATGTATTCCTTTTCCGCATCCGGGATGGGCAGGCTTTCAAACTGCTGGATGTAGGTGCGCAGATCGGTGCTCAGATCATCTTCATAAGTGTGCACAATCAGTTTTATGTCGTGGGGATAGTCCGCCAGCATGGCATCGGAAATATCGAAATCTATCCATGGCGCCGAGGAAAATATGAACGCACCGTTGCTTCCCCAGCCCCGGTTGCGAACCAGATCATAAGCGACAGAGGTCAGCAGGCCAGCTCCTGATGAATGACCCATGAGACCGATTCTGCCGGTATCGATCAAGGCGGGATAACGTGCAGCAGCCGCGACGAAAGCATCCTTCAACTGCGCGCCTATCAGCCCGGCATTCTCCACATAGTCATCACATACGGCAATGTATCCCTTGCTGGCGAGAAAGCGCAGAAGCTCTCCATAACCCTCACAGCTTACGTTCCAACCTGGTGCGAAAAAGATACTGGCGGCAGGAGCGGGAACAGTTTTTGGGTGATAGATGCTGATCTGATTGTCGTACCCCTGTGTAGTGAAAGAGAAAACCGTAGGTGATGCAACAGCATGGCTTCCCCAGCTTCCATAACCGGACGATGGTGGCGCCACCGGCCCCAGGTGTGTGGCGGCCATCGGGCTTGCCGTCCAGCCCAGAGCCATAAGGAAAAGCGCCATGGAGAACAGTCTTGTCTTGTTGTATTGCTTCATGATGGCAAATATGTTGCTGGGATGGACTGGATACTAGCAGGCCCGCCTCAGAAGCCAAAGGCAGATACGCGAATATGGATAACGAGTCCCTGACCGACCCGGAGTTTCCATGCCAGTCCTTCGCGAATCAGGTAAAATCAGCCCTTTCCCAACAGCGGATTCAGCACAGTGGAACAGTTCAGAGGCACGACCATTCTTTCCGTACGGCGCAATGGCATGGTAGTCATTGGCGGCGATGGCCAGGTATCCATGGGCAATACCGTGATGAAAGGCAATGCCCGCAAGGTGCGACGGCTGTACAAGAAACAGGTGCTGGCGGGATTTGCCGGTGCCACCGCCGACGCCTTCACCCTGTTCGAGCGCTTCGAGGGCAAGCTGGAGAAGCACTCCGGACATCTGGTGCGCGCCGCCGTGGAGCTGGCCAAGGACTGGCGCACCGACCGCATGTTGCGCCGCCTGGAAGCGCTGCTTTGCGTGGCCGACAAACAGGCTTCTCTGATCCTTACCGGCAACGGCGATGTGATCGAACCGGAGAACGACCTCATGGCCATCGGCTCCGGCGGCCCCTTTGCCCAGTCTGCCGCCATGGCACTGCTGCAGAACACCGAGCTTTCCGCCCGGGAGATCGTGGAGAAGGGCCTGGCTATCGCCGCCGACATCTGCGTCTACACCAACCACAACCGCGTCATCGAAGAGCTGGAAACCAAATAATGTCCCAGACCACCCCCCAGGAAATAGTAAAGGAACTCGACAAGCATATTGTCGGGCAGGATCAGGCCAAGCGAGCCGTCGCCATTGCCCTGCGCAATCGCTGGCGGCGCACCCGTGTAGACGAGGAGCTGCGCAACGAGATCACCCCCAAGAACATCCTCATGATCGGCCCCACTGGCGTGGGCAAAACCGAAATCGCCCGCCGCCTCGCCCGCCTCGCCAACGCACCTTTTCTGAAAGTAGAAGCCACCAAGTTCACGGAAGTGGGCTATGTGGGTCGCGAAGTGGACTCCATCATCCGCGATCTGGCAGATGCCGCAGTGAATATGGTCAAGGAACAGGAGCTGATCAAGGTGCAGGATGAGGCCGCCATTGCTGCGGAAGACCGGATACTGGACATTTTGCTTCCCCCCCCAAGAACCAGCAGTTGGGAAGAAGACGCCAACCCGGAAGCAGCGCCAGCAACAACTACCCGGGAAAAATTCCGCAGCAAGCTGCGCAACGGCGAGCTGGACAACAAGGAAATCGAGGTGGATCTGAGCGAAAATCCCATCGGCGTGGAAATCATGGCCCCTCCCGGCATGGAAGAGATGACCAGTCAGCTGCAAAGCATGTTCCAGAACATGGGATCAGGGCGCACCAGCAAGCGCAAGCTGCGCATCAAGGACGCCATCAAACTGTTGCGTGACGAAGAAGCTGGCAAGCGCATCAACCACGAAGACCTGAAGCTGCGCGCCATCGAAATGGTGGAACAGCAGGGCATCGTATTTCTGGACGAACTGGACAAGGTGACCAGCCGCGCCGATCATAGTGGTGCAGATGTATCCCGGGAAGGGGTGCAGCGCGACCTGCTGCCCCTGGTGGAAGGCTGCAGCGTCTCCACCAAGCACGGCATGGTCAAGACGGATCATATCCTGTTCATCGCCTCCGGCGCCTTTCACTTGTCCAAGCCATCAGATCTGATTCCCGAACTGCAAGGCCGATTGCCCATTCGGGTGGAGCTGTCCGCCCTCAGCGCCGACGACTTTATCCGCATTCTCACCGAACCGGATGCATCACTTACCGAGCAATATACCGCCCTGATGGCAACCGAGGGAGTACAGCTGAGTTTCGACGATTCCGGCATCCAGCGCATCGCACAGATCGCCTGGGAAGTAAACGAGCGCACGGAAAACATCGGCGCCCGGCGCCTGCACACGGTAATGGAGCGGCTGCTGGAGGAAGTGTCCTTCGAAGCTTCCACCCTGCAGGGACAAAGCATTGTGGTGGATGCAGCCTATGTGGATGCGCATCTGGGAGAACTGGCGGATAATGAAGATTTGACGCGGTTTATTCTGTAGCCTGAAGAAACCGGAGTATCTGTACCCGTTCACCAGCCACCAATTGGGGCATAATCGTCTGCTATATTATTTTACTGAGGAATGGTTGAAGATGTCTCATCCCGCACCAACAGAACTGAACCTGCACCGGGTTTCCCGTGTGCTGGAAGTCAGCTTCGATGACGGCTCCAACTTCAAGCTGCCGGCGGAATACCTGCGCGCCTTTTCCCCTTCCGCCGAGGTCATGGGGCATGGCCCCGGGCAACGCAAGGTTCCTGTGGGCATCGAGAAAGTCAATATCGACCAGATCGAACCCGTGGGCAACTATGCCGTGGTGCTGCACTTTGACGACGGGCACAACACCGGCATTTACTCCTGGGAAACCCTGTATAATCTCGGCAAGAATTATGACCAATACTGGCAACAGTATCTGGACGAACTGAAAGAAGCTGGCTACAGCCGCAAGGATCCCGCTTCCTGACCCTTTCAACAGGTACCCCGCAACAATGAGCAACGATCAAGACAACCGCACCCATTTTGGCTACAAAACCGTCGCCGCCGATGAAAAAGCCGAGCTGGTGCGGGGCGTGTTCGATTCCGTGGCATCGCGCTATGATCTGATGAACGACCTCATGTCCATGGGTGTACACCGGTTGTGGAAACGCTTTGCGGTGGAGCTGTCCGGGGTGCGTGCCGGCCAGCAGGTGCTGGATCTGGCTTCGGGAACGGGTGACCTGGCCGACCGCTTCGCCGGACTGGTGGGACCGGAAGGCCTGGTGGTGATGACCGACATCAACGCCAATATGCTGGTAACCGGCAGAGACCGCATGGCAGACAGGGGGCATGCCGGCAATCTGGCCTATGCCCAGGTAAATGCCGAGGCACTGCCCTTTCCCGACAACAGCTTCGACTGCATCACCATTGGCTTCGGCCTGCGCAATGTCACCGACAAACCGAAGGCGCTGCGCGCCATGTATCAAGCGCTCAAGCCCGGCGGTCGCGCTCTGGTGCTGGAGTTTTCCAAACCTGTCATCAAGCCCCTGGAAAAAATCTACGACCTGTATTCCTTCAGCCTGCTGCCCAAGATTGGCAAGCTGGTCACCCATGACGAGGACAGCTACCGCTATCTGGCCGAGTCCATCCGTATGCATCCAGATCAGGAAACTCTACGCGGAATGATGGAGCAGGCGGGCTTCGAGAACTGCGACTATCACAACCTTACCGGCGGCATTGTC
Organism: Gammaproteobacteria bacterium; assembly: GCA_024277555.1. Taxonomy (GTDB): domain Bacteria; phylum Pseudomonadota; class Gammaproteobacteria; order Chromatiales; family Chromatiaceae; genus Thiolapillus. The sequence continues at coordinate 6,211 of JAJRUY010000004.1, forward strand.
GCCGTGCATCGCGGCTTCAAACTCTGATTTCCATGTCCACCCGAGATCTGGCACTGGCATCCCTGGAACACAGCATCAATGCCCTGCTGCGACTTGATCCTGTCGCCTGCAAAAAGTTGGCACGACACCACGGCAAAATTGTCGGCATCCATTTGCGCGGACCGGAAATCACACTCTACTTCATCCCCGATCAACAAGGGCATTTGCAGTTGTTCGGCCAGATTGAAGGCGAACCCGACGCCCTGCTCAGCGGTAGCCCCCTGGATTTGCTGCGTAGCGGCGACAGGGAACGGGGCAGCCAACAATTGTTTGCGGGACGGGTGGCGATTACCGGCAACACCGCCCTGGCTCACGATTTTGGCATCACCCTGGGCGGGCTGGATATCGACTGGGAAGAGCAACTGTCGAAATTCACCGGGGACATTCTCGCCCATCAAATCGGCAATGCCGCCCGCAAGGCCGGGCACTGGATCAGGCATACCAGCTCCCGCATGGAAGCCGATCTTGGCGAATATCTTACGGAGGAAGCCCGCCTGCTGCCCCATCCCCTGGAGATCAAGGACTTCGTTGCCCAAGTGGACGAACTGCGCGAGCACAGCGACCGCCTGGAAGCGCGCATCCGCCTCTTGCAGCGCCAGTTGCAAGGGGAGAAAACATGATTCCGCTGCGCCAGGGGATACGGGTCGTACATATTACCTGGGTGCTGCTCAGGAACGGTCTGGATGAGTTCGTCCTGGCCGCCCATTTGTTTCGGCCAATCCGCTTTATCCGTTTTCTTTCGCCGTTTTACTGGCTGCAGAAAGGGCAGCGCCCGCACTACGGCATCCGCATCCGCCGCACCCTGGAAGACCTGGGGCCGATCTACATCAAATTCGGGCAGATTCTCTCCACCCGCCGCGATTTGCTTCCTGACGATATTGCCGAAGAGCTGGTAAAACTGCAAGATGAAGTTCCCCCCTTCCCTGCTGAGCAATCCCTGCAGATCGTGGAAAAGGCGCTGGGAGGCAAAGTGGGCGACCTATTTTCCCGCTTCGACCCCGAACCCATGGCGTCTGCCTCCATCGCCCAGGTGCATGCCGCCCGCCTGCACAGTGGCGAGGAAGTTATCGTCAAGGTGGTGCGCCCCGGCATCGAAAAAGCCATTCGCAAGGATGTGGATCTGATGTACACCCTGGCCGGGCTGGCGCAAAAATACTCCAGTGAGGCTCGCCGCCTGCGTCCCATGGAGGTGGTAAAAGAATACGAGAAGACCATTTTCGATGAGCTGGATCTGACCCGCGAAGCCGCCAACGCCTCCCAGCTGCGGCGCAATTTTCTGGACAGCGAGATGCTCTATGTTCCCAAGGTCTACTGGGACTATTGCCGCCGCAATGTGATGGTAATGGAGCGCATCTACGGCACCCCCGTGGATGAGGTGGAGGCGCTAAAAGCCCAAGGCGTGAGCATGGCCATGCTGGGCGAGCGCGGGGTGGAGATCTTCTTTACCCAGGTGTTCCGCGACAACTTCTTTCACGCCGACATGCACCCGGGAAACATCTTTGTCGAGCCCAGTGGCCGCTACATCAGCGTGGATTTTGGCATCATGGGCACTCTCACCACCGAGGATCAGCGCTATCTGGCGGAAAACCTGCTGGCCTTCTTCCACCGCGACTACCGCCGCGTGGCCGAACTGCATGTGGAATCGGGCTGGGTGCCTGAGGGTACGCGCATCGAAGACTTTGAAGCGGCCATCCGCACCGTCAGTGAACCCATCTGGGAAAAGCCCATTGCTGAAATTTCCTTCGGGCACTTCCTGCTGCGTCTGTTCCAGACCGCCCAACGCTTTGACATGGAAGTGCAGCCACAACTGGTGCTGCTGCAAAAAACCCTGCTGAACATCGAGGGTCTGGGGCGCATGTTGTACCCGGAGCTGGATCTATGGACCACGGCCAAGCCCTTCATGGAAAAGTGGATTTCCCAGCAGGTCGGCCCCAAGGCATTCCTGCGCAGGGTCAAGGAGAATGCTCCACAAATGTCCGAGGAGCTGCCGGAAATCCCGCGTCTGGCCTATCAGGTGCTCAAGAGCGCCCAGAGCGGAAAGCTGCGCCTGGAATGGCACTCGGAGGAGCTGCAGGCGTTGCGCAAGGATTTGCAACAGGGGCAAAACCGCACCCGCCAAAGTATCGCGGGGGGAACCCTGGTAATCAGTGCCGCACTCCTGGCCGGCATGGGAACCCCGTTGCTATCCGCCAGTCTGCTGCCTCTGCTCAGCGGCGGCCTTGGCATCATCGGTATTGGTCTTTTGGGAAACAGCCTGCTGCGGCGCTGACACAGGCGGCCGCACTCTTACCCGCACCCGCGCCTGGGCAGAAGAGATATTGCTGCCTTGCAAATGCGCGGTGAACTTACCCCCGCTGATACGCTGCTGGATGGAAATGCGGCCATCTTTCGCTTCAACCAATGTTCCCTTGTGGGTTCTGCCGTCACGCTCCTTGAGGATGACCTTGTGATCGAGATAGTTTGACAGACGACCGACAGCAACCTTCCGGTATTCCCACATATATTCCACCTTGGGCGGCAGTGGTTTGGACTTCTTCCCTGCCCCGCTGTTGCGCCGCACCAAAGACACGCCATCCAGAACGCGGAAGCTCAGATCCGTAACGAGGCGGTTATTGACAGCCACCTGCAGGCCAAGCTTTTCCGCGACCTGTTCCCGGGGCAGTTTCATCAATGCAAATATGCCAACCGGTGTCGGGGGGCTGAGTTCAAGCAGCAGGCTGCCCCAGCTGGTGACATATTCCTTCAGCGCATACTTCAGACCAGGACCCGGCACAATGCCTTTCCTCTCGATTTCGCGGATCAGCTCATCCGCCATCAGCAACTTGAAATCCTCAGGAGTCACACCGCGCTTCTGCGCGCAGTATTCCGCTACTTTCTGTCCGAACTCCGGGGAGTTTTCATAGCTAATTTTCAGACTGCTCAACAACGCAGGGAGCATTTTCTGTGGATCCAGAGCAGGCACGTTGTTCAGAGCCAACGACAGCGCCAAATGTTGCATGCCCTGGATATCGAGAGAGAAATCGCTGTAAAGTTTTTGTAACGAAGGAAGATACTGATAGCCGAACCTCATATCTCCCTGCAACACTTCCAATCCCATCTCCTGGAGCTGGATCAGTGACGGCCCACTGCCAGCCCTGCATATATCCTGTTGCTTTCCATCGGTTCTTCTATACCCGGCGCGCTCTCCGAAACGATCCAGCTGCGCCGCCCGCTCACCGGAGATATCAAGCTCGATTCCTTTTACGACGACATTCAGAGTATCTGGAGGAGGAATGGTTTTCCCCAGCGAAGGCAGATTCCGCACCAGATAGGAAACGGCATCCGGCCCCTGAACATGAACCATATGGATTAAAATATCCTGTTCCTGACCGGCGGGAACAATACCAATGCCCTGGACATCAATCTTTCCGCTGAGGCTGGTATTGAGATCCCGGTAATGGATGGCCGCATGGGGCGCAGCTTGCAAGATAGCGCCATCCAGTTTGGATTTTACAAAGTAATAAAACCCCCAGTGCGCAACTGCCCAGAAAATGATGGGCATACCGATCAGCCATACCCAGATATTTCTCCTTCGTCTCACCATAGTCCCCTTTTCTGTTATTGGGTATTCCGCGCACGGACAACAGCCGGGTGCGGCTATCGATTGGCCGGGCGCACCAGCGAAGCTTCCACGGCATTGCGCTGCTCTGCCCCCACAAGAACTTCAATCAGTTCGAGCGCAAAATCCATGGCGGTGCCAGGCCCGCGAGAGGTGATGACCTTGCCATCGACAACCACCGCCTGGTCATCAATATAGCGGGTATGTTCCAGTTGCATGGCGTCGATGACGCCTGGATAGGAGGTTGCCCGCTTTCCCTGCAGCAAGCCGGCGCTGGCCAGTACCTTGGGTGCGGCGCAGATGGCGGCTGTATACTTTCCCTGCTCCGACATACGCTTGAGCATGCGCTGGATGCGCTGATCCTCGTCCAGATAGTCAGCACCTGGCAAGCCCCCGGGCAGCACAATCATGTCGAAATCATCGCCCAGCACTTCGTCCAGACTGGTATCGGGAACCATGACCACCCCGCGACTGCAGGTGACCACACCATCCGTCAAGCCTGCGGTAACCACCTCGATACCAGCCCGCCGCAGCAAATCAATAATGCTGACGGCCTCCAGCTCTTCGCAACCCTGCGCCAGGGGAACCAGTACTCGTGCCATATCGCATCCTCCGGGTTTCAGTGTAACCTTAATTATCCTGAAAAAACCGGAAGCATTCTATCTTTTAGCGGATTACTGAAGCTCATTTTTGCTGAAAATGGCGATCCCCTTGAGCAAGTTCAGAGCCTCGTTCAGCTCATAGTCTTCTTCCAGCAGTTTTTTCTCACCGTTGCCATTTTTCTTGCCGGGCTTCTTCTTGTCAGGATTGGCCAGATGATCCGCCAGATCGGCTTCTTTGACCTGCAATGAACTTTTTTTCAGCTCCTGGAGCTTTACCTTGCTCAGCTCGATATCCGGCTCGATTCCTTCCGCCTGAATGGAGCGGCCGTCGGGAGTGTAATATCTGGCGGTAGTCAGTTTGATGGCAATTTTACTGCTGATGGGAACAATGGTCTGCACCGAACCCTTGCCAAAGGTGGTACGCCCCATGATTACCGCCCGCCGGTGATCTTGCAGCGCACCTGCCACGATTTCCGAGGCCGAAGCCGAGCCCTCGTTTACCAGCACCACCAGGGGGGCGCCGTTCAGGACATCACCAGGGCGGGCATTGAATTTCAATGCGGAACTTTCTACCCGCCCTTTGGTATAGACGATCAGTCCTTTCTCCAGGAACGCATCACTAACCGCAACCGCGCCCTGCAACACACCCCCTGGATTGTTGCGCAAATCCAGCACTAGCCCCTTCAGCGGCGCACCAGATTTCTTTTGCAGTTTGCGTATGGCCTGCAACATGTCGTCTGCGGTAGGCGCCTGAAATTGCGCCAGGCGCACATAGCCAAACCCTGGTTCCAGCTCCCGCGATTTCACGCTTGCCTGCTTGATCACTGCCCGGGTTATTTCAAATTCCAGAGGCTTGTGTTCACCGTTACGCTGTACCGTAAGCTTGATTTTGGTTCCCGGTTTGCCACGCATGATTTTTACCGCCTTGCTCAGGCTCATGCCTTTCGCAGGCTTGCCATCCAGGCGGATAATCAGATCCCCCGCCTGGATGCCCGCCTTCTGCGCCGGGGTGTCATCGATGGGTGATATGACTTTGATGAAGCCGTCTTCCACGCCGACTTCGATACCCAGGCCACCAAACTCTCCACTGGTTCCTTCCTGCAGCGCCTTGAAATGTTCTTCATCCAGATAGGCAGAATGGGGATCCAGACCCTCCAGCATGCCGCGAATGGCATGATCCAGAAGCTCCCGGTCGGTAACCGGCTCTACATAGTCCTGTTGCACCCGCCCGAACACTTCAGCAAAAATCCGCAGCTCTTTCAGGGGCAGTCCTTTTTCTTCCGCAGGTGTTTCCTTGGCAAGAGATGCCGAAAACGGCACCAAAACCACGCAGCCCCAAAAAATACTTCTGATTGCCCACTTGCTCATTTCAACGTCTCTTGTGTGTGACCATTAAAGGTTAACTGGTTTTCCTGCTATCGCCTGTTGCGTTTCCTGCACCAACGCACAGGGTTCAGCGCCTTACCTTGATGGCGGATACCAAAATAGATTCCACTATCATTGCGCCCACCGCCGCCGCTGGCCTGGGCGATGATTTCGCCTGCCTCCACCCATTCGCCAGTTTCCTTGAACAGGCTTTGGTTGTGGCCATACAAGGTCATGAAGCCATCACCGTGTTCAACGATAATCAACAAACCATAGCCTCGCAGCCAGTCTGCCCATGCAATTCTTCCCGCATGCACAGCCCGCACATCCTCTCCTGCAGCGGCACTGATTATAACCCCGTCCCAACGCAAGTTACCGATTTTCTGGGAGCCAAAGGTTTTCAGCAGTCTTCCCGGCAATGGCCAGATGAGTTTGCCCCTGCTCTCTCGAAAGCCTTTTTGCTCGGGCAGATCCAGCATCTGGAAGGCGTCGCGCAAATGCTGCAGCAATTCCACCAGGCGACGCTCATCTTCCTGCCAGCTCTTCAGCTTTTCACCTTGCTGCTGCAACCGGGAATCAACCTGCTGCAACAACTGCCTGCGCTGCTGCTGGCGCTGTTGCAGGCTTGCCTTTTTCTCCTGCTGCTGGAGACGCAGTCGCTCCAGTGAAGCTTGCTGGTGCTTGATCTGTGCCGCCAGGCTGCGTTTTTCTTTCAAATCCCGGTCAAAAATCTGCAACTGCCGGACACGTTCCCTGCTGATATAGTCGTGGTAGGCCAAGAGGCGGCTCAGTGCCGCAGGATCCTGCTGGTTGAGAAACAGCTTGAGCCGTTCCTGACGCCCCGCCATGTACGCAGAACGCAACAACAGGGCCAGTTTCTCACGCGTCTTCCCGAGGCGCTGTTGCAGGTCTTGTTGCTGCTGCTGAAGCCGTTGCAGCTGCTGTTGCAATTGCTGCTGTTGCACATTCAGCTGGCGCAACTGGGCAACCAGGGTGCCTACTTCCTGTTCCGCGTCCGCCAGCTCGGCGGCCAGACTATCCTTTTCCTGGCGGGTTTTCCTGATGGTTTGCTGCAAGCGGGAAATACGCTGTTGCAGCTGTTCCCTTTGCTGCTGGGCGCGCTGTTGTTGATCCTGTCTGTCGTCTGCCTTTGCTGTGGAAATACCCACCACCCCCGCAATCAGCAACACGCCACATACGGGAAAAAGAAGCCTGGACGCCATCAGGCGGTTTCTGACTCCTGTTCCTGGTCTTCATGTTCGATGAGCGGGCGACCGGTCATTTCTGTGGGCTGCGGCAAGCCCATGATCTTCAGCAGCGTCGGCGCCACATCACACAGGGCGCCGCTATCGGAAAGCCGGACGGGGCGATCTCCCACATATACCAGCGGAACAGGGGCGGTGGTATGGGCGGTATAGGGCTGACCGGTTTTTTCATCCAGCATCTTCTCGCAGTTGCCATGATCTGCAGTCACCAGCATGGCACCGCCAACCTTGTGAATGGCTCGCGTCACCCGCCCCAGGCACTCATCCAGGGTTTCCACCGCCTGCACCGCCGCCTCAAATTTTCCGGTATGCCCCACCATGTCGCCATTGGCATAGTTGACGATGATGGCGTCATACTTGCCCTCTTCAATCGCCTGCACCAGGTGATCGGTCACTTCCGGTGCGCTCATTTCCGGCTTGAGGTCATAAGTCGCCACATCCGGTGAGGGCACAAGAATGCGGTCTTCTCCCTCGAAAGGCTGCTCCCGGCCACCGTTGAAGAAAAACGTCACATGAGCATATTTCTCTGTTTCGGCCAGCCGGAGCTGACGCAGGCCAAGCCTGGAGATGTATTCCCCAAACACATTTTCCAGACGCTCTGCAGGGAATGCCACGGGAATGTCCCATTCCTTGTTGTACTCCGTAAGACTGACAAAAATGCCAAGATCGGGCACCACTTCCCGCTGAAAGGCGTCGAAATCCTTCTCTATAAACGAGCGGGTAATTTGCCGCGCACGGTCGGAGCGGTAGTTCATGCTGATGATCACATCACCATCACACACACACACTTTTTCCTCACCCGCTGGAATGATGGCCGTCGCATCCACGAACTCATCTGTTTCTCCCCGTGCGTAGGCCATCTCCAAACCTTCGACGGCATTGGCGGCAACATATTCTGCCTTGCCCCGGGTAATCAGGTCGTAGGCTTTCAGGATGCGCTCCCAGCGATGATCCCTGTCCATGGCAAAATAACGTCCGACAATGCTGGCAATGCGGCCATTTCCGACTTCTGCAAATACCTCATCCATGGCCTGCAGAGAGGCCATGGCACTTTTGGGCGGCATGTCTCTCCCGTCAAGAAAAGCATGTACAAAAATTTTTTTCGCGCCACGCTCTGCAGCCAGTTTGACCATGGCATGAATATGCTCTTCATGGGAATGCACCCCCCCAGGAGAAAGCAGCCCCAGAATATGCACTGCAGACTCATTGTCTACGGCAATATCCACCGCTCCGGTCAAGGTAGCATTGCTGAAAAAAGAGCCGGTGCGAATGGAGCGGCTGACACGAGTGAATTCCTGATAAACCACACGCCCGCTCCCCAGGTTCAGATGCCCTACCTCGGAGTTACCCATTTGCCCACTGGGCAACCCCACGGATGATCCCGAAGTATCCAGCGCCGTATGTGCGCCTTCATTCCAGAGCCGATCCCACACCGGTGTGCTGGCGGCAGCAATGGCGTTGTTTTCCTTTTCTTCGCGCAATCCCCAGCCATCGAGGATAATCAGCACAACTGGGCGGGGCGTATCATTCATTTCAAAAAGCTCACTGTACAGATAAATTTACGGCTCTGATTTTATCAGAATTCCACCCCTGGCCTTGCTTGTAAAAACATGACTTGACCAGGGTTTCTCATATTCTCCCAGGCAAGGGTTGTGGGAAAAAACAGAATTTGCTTGCGGCTTCTACAGTAAAACAGTGTATTATTGTATTAGCGTGTAATAAAGGAACCTCTGATCAAGGCGTAAACTCGCATCTTGTGGCCAAAATATCCGGGCTCTGCGTTACAAATCTTCGCAATAGCCCGCTATTACATATAATTTGCGCCTTGATCCCGAACATTTTGATCTGCAATTTGCTTCGTTCAGACTCGATCAGAGGTTCCTAAACAATGCATGCGTTAATGGCACTGGAGAGGTAGCTTGTGAAGACTTTTTTTCCCTCCCGAAAAAACAAGGTTCAGGAATTTGGCGAAAACATGGCATTGATACAAGATGATGGCGATATCGAACGTGCTTCCCGGTCACTAAAGGCCATGTCCCATCCGTTACGCCTCAAGATACTTTGTACTCTGGGAGAAGATGAGGTCAGCGTCCATGACATTGTCGCCAAGGTCGGTTCATCGCAAAGCAATATTTCCCAGCATCTGGCGATCCTGCGCGACAAGGGCATCCTAGATGCCCGCAAGGACGCCAACCGGGTTTTCTACCGCGTCAGCGACGCCCGCACTCTGCAGCTCATCGACATGATGCGCCAGGTATTCTGCAGCCGCACCCATTAAGGATCCACAGGGCGTTTTGCTCAGTCGGCAATACGCCCTGTTGTTCCGCTCCTTCACCAAATCCCTTGTGAAAAATGTTTCTGGAAAACATTTTCGTGTAAACCCCGAAGGGGTGAAGCCCGGAGATGGGCTGAACAACTCAAAGTCCTGCACGATCATCTCCCCAGCCGGTGAGAAATCCGGGCCAGTGCGCTATAATCACGCTCTTTTCTCCGCGAGACCTTAGATTCGGATGGAACAACTGGCAGAATTCATCACCAATCATTTGCTCCTGGTTATTACTTTCCTTGGCCTGGCCGGGGCGCTGACCTGGAACATTTTCTTCGATCCCGTAAACAAGGCGGCAGTGGATGCACTGCAAAGCACTATACTCATCAATCACGATGATGCTGTGGTCGTGGATGTGCGCTCCATCGCCGACTTCAACAAGGGCCATATCGTAAATGCAATCAACATTCCACTGAACAGCCTGGCCAAGCAACTGCAGCAGCTGGAAAAATACAAGGATAAACCAATCATCGTGGCCTGCCGTTCCGGTTCACGTTCCGGCATGGCCTGCAAGACACTCATGAAAGACGGCTTCAAGGACGTGCACAACCTCCGTGGCGGCATGATGGCCTGGGAAAGCGCCGGGCTGCCGGTCAAACGCAAATAACCTTCAAACATTTTCAGGAGCAACACCATGACAGAAGAAGTACAGCGCCAGTTTTCCATTCAGCGCATCTATACCAAAGACATCTCTTTCGAGACCCCGAATTCTCCAGAGATCTTCATGCAGGAATGGAAGCCGGAAATCAACGTCAACCTGAACAATGCCATCAAGGATCTTGGTGAAGGCAATATCGAGGTATCACTGACGGTTACTGTTACCGCGAAAATCGATGACCGTACCGCCTATCTTGCAGAAGCCACGCAGTCAGGCATTTTTCTGGCGCACGGCATTCCAGAGGAAGAAATGGGCCCAATGCTTGGCGTCTACTGCCCCAATGTGCTCTTCCCTTACGTCAGAGAAGTGCTGTCCGACCTGATCAACCGCGGCAGCTTCCCCCAATTCCTGCTCGCTCCGGTAAATTTTGATGCACTGTACGCACAACAGGTGCAACAGCAGAAACAGGAAGCAGCTCCGGCAGAACACTGAAGCACAATCGCAAATGACTGCTGCACACGCAAGAATCGCCGTACTGGGCGCCGGTTCCTGGGGCACGGCGCTGGGAATACTGCTGGCCAGGCATGGTCACCAGGTGAGCCTCTGGGGGCACATGGCAGATGATATTGACACCCTGGAGCGGGAGCGTGAAAACAAGCACTATTTACCCGGCATTCCTTTCCCCACAACCCTGTTCCCCACAGCCGACCTGGCCAAAAGCATCGGCGGTGCGGACGAGATCCTCGTCGTTGTCCCAAGCCACGCCTTTGCCAGCGTATTGCAACAGGTAAAGACCCTGACCCCTTCACTCCGCTCCCTGAGCTGGGCTACCAAGGGGCTGGAGCCGGAGCGCCAGCGACTGATGAGCGAGGTAGCCATGGAGGTTTTTCCTGAAGCAGGCATTGCCGTGGTCTCGGGCCCGACCTTTGCCATGGAAGTCGCCAAAGGCATGCCAACTGCTGTCACCGTAGCATCGAGTACCCCGTCTCACGCCAGACGGCTTGCAGACTACCTGCACGGCGATACCTTTCGCGCCTATACCTCGGACGACATCATCGGCGTACAGGTTGGAGGTGCCGCCAAAAATGTCATGGCCATTGCCGCCGGCATGTCCGACGGGCTGGGGTTCGGCGCCAATGCCCGGGCTGCACTGATTACCCGCGGATTGGCCGAGATTACCCGCCTGGGGCTGGCGCTGGGGGGCAAACATGACACCTTCATGGGTCTTGCAGGGCTGGGAGATCTGGTGCTGACCTGCACCGACGACCAGTCCCGCAACCGGCGCATGGGGCTGGCTCTCGCTGATGGTCACGGCATTGAAGAAGCCAGAAAGCAGATAGGACAGGAAGTGGAAGGACTGGCCGCAGCCAGGGATTTCTACAGCAAGGCCAGGAGCCTCGGAGTGGAAATGCCGATCACTGAACATGTCTACCGGATTATCTACAAAGGTCTGGATCCGGCAATTGCAGTAAAAACACTGCTGCGCCGCGAGCAAAAGCCCGAGCTGGGCTGATATTATTAGCCCGGATATTTCACCAGGACACTGAAATAACAACATAAGATGCTGTTTTTATTAATCATTACATCTATATTAGCAAAGCGCAATATGTTACCGGGTGTTTGTTAAGTCCGCCCTTGCACCGATCTTGCTGCCCAGAGACGATATTTCTTCACTCATCAATAGCTTGGGCTATTGATTCGATCAGAAATTCGCCTCTG
>JAJRUY010000036.1 GCA_024277555.1 Gammaproteobacteria bacterium
CAGGCCATGCTCGCATTCGAGGATTATGATTACCGGGCGGCCAAGGATCTGGCCGAAGGAAAAACTGGCCCTGATGGAGAGATGCACAAACGCATGCAGCAGTTGTCGGACTGTACTCTGATGGAAGGCGGGGATGTATCTCATGCAGTCAACCTGGTATTGATACTGCGCTCCATGGAACGAGGATTGCGCTATGTACAGAATATCGGTGAACATGTCATCTATCTGGCTACCGGGAAAGATGTCCGCCACAAAGGAAATTGAACCGCCATGCCGGTGATCCTGCTGGTAGAAGATGAGGCGCCGATTCGCGATATGGTGCGTTTTGCCCTGTCACGGGCAGGCATGGAAATGCAGGACGTGGAGAGCGTGCAGCAGGCGGAAGAACTGCTGGCCTTGCGGCGGCCGGATCTGATCTTGCTGGATTGGATGCTGCCGGACGAGGACGGCCTGGTATTACTGCGGCGCTTGCGCAAGGACGAGGACAGGCGGGACATTCCCGTGATCATGCTCACCGCCAGGGCGGGAGAGGAAGACAAGATAAAGGGGCTGGGAGTCGGTGCAGATGATTATATTACCAAGCCTTTTTCCCCTCCTGAACTGATCGCCCGCATCAAGGCCGTATTGCGCCGTGCCACCGGTGCAGACACATCGGGAAAGCTGCAGGCGGGGAGATTGAGCCTGCATCCCGGCACCCGTCGGGTGCAGTGCGATGACATGGAGATCAATCTTGGCCCTACGGAATACCGTCTTCTCACGTTCCTGCTTTCCCATGCAGGGCGGGTTTACAGCCGCGGGCAACTGTTGGACTATGTGTGGCCGGACGTGCGTGAGCGGGAGGAACGCACCGTGGATGTAAGTATTCGCCGCCTGCGCAAGGCGCTGGCGCCCCATGCCTGCGATGTGATGATTCGAACCGTGCGGGGCGCGGGTTACAGCCTGTCTGTCAAAGGTAAGGATAGTGCATGACAATTTCTCTGTGGAACTCGGGCGCCTGCTGGTCATCGGCCTGGTCATCGTATTGTTCGGGTTGCTCAGCGGAGTGTGGTCGCTGCCCATATTCATCGGCCTGGGTGGATATATTGCCTGGCATTTGCGTCAGTTGTATATCATGGAAGAATGGCTGCATGGCATAGAGCGGGACGAATCCCAACTTGGTGGAATCTGGGCCTATATCGCAATCCACATGAAAAAGGCTCGCAACCGTGCCCGCCAGCGAAAAAAGCGCCTGAGCCGCCTGCTGCATCGATTCTACGACACCCTGGAAGCCATGCCGGATGCGGCCATTATTCTGGAAAACGACCTGCGGGTGCAGTGGTTCAATTCTGCCGCCCATGTACTGCTGGGTCTGGAGCTGTCGGCGCGTAAACAGAATCAAGACATTGTACATCTTGTCCCGAACCCGGATTTTCGACGCTGGATAGAAAACAAGGATTTTTCCCGCTCTCTCGAGCTGGCATCGCCAGCCAATGCATCCCGGGTGTTGCAGATCAGGATGGTAGGCTTTGGCCATGGCCAGTACCTGTTGCTGGCCCATGATATTTCCGAGCTGAAGCGGGTTGAGGCGGTGCGCCGTGATTTTATCGCAGACGTATCCCATGAGCTGCGCACACCTCTTACAGTGGTTGCAGGTTATCTGGAGATGCTGGCGGGCGATCAGGATTTGCCGGAGGACATCCATCAGGCCCTGCTCGCTTCCCGCCGCCAGGCAGAGCGCATGCAATCCATTGTTGCTGATTTGCTGATGTTGTCCCGCCTGGAGCTCGAAGAAGATCAACCCGGGATCGGCGAGCCGGTGGAAGTGCCTGGATTACTGGCCGGACTGGTGGAAGACGCCCGCAGGCTAAGTAATGATGCCGGGCATCAGATTCAGTTGCATATGGATGCAGACCTGGGACTCATCGGCAGTGAGAGCGAGCTGGGTAGTGCTTTTGGGAATCTGATTTTCAATGCTGTGCAGCATACTCCCCAAGGCACCCCCATCAATATCTATTGGGGGCGGGATGGGGATGGCGCCCGCCTGGTGGTGGCAGATCGGGGGCCGGGAATTGCCGCAGAGCATCTGCAGCGCCTTACGGAAAGGTTCTACCGGATTGACAAAAGCCGCTCCCGCGAGCGCGGCGGCACCGGCCTGGGGCTGTCTATTGTCCGGCATGTGCTCAAGCGCCATGAAGCAGTTATCGATATTCAAAGCACACCAGGGGAAGGCAGCCGTTTTGTTTGTTTGTTTCCTGCCAGCCGGGTGGTTAAACTAACCTCCTGACAGTGAATATTGCAGGATCATGACATGCCCATAGATACCCAGGCCTTCGGAGGCTACCCCTTTACCCGTATGCGGCGCATGCGCCGGGATGATTTTTCCCGCCGCCTGATGCGGGAAACCGTGCTTACGCCGGACGATCTGATCTATCCGGTGTTTGTCCTCGAAGGCGCAGGCAACCGTGAGCCGGTGGCATCCATGCCTGGCATAGAGCGCCTGAGTATCGATCTGCTGGTAAAAGAGGCCAGGGAGATCGCAGGGCTGGGTGTGCCTGCCATGGCTCTGTTTCCCGTAACACCTGCCTCGGCCAAGAGCGAAACCGCCGAAGAAGCCTACAACCCCGACGGGCTGGCGCAGCGAGCGGTAATGGCGGTGAAAGAGGCGGTGCCGGAGCTGGGCATCATAACCGATGTTGCGCTCGACCCCTTTACCACCCATGGTCAGGATGGACTCATTGACGAGAGCGGCTATGTCCTCAATGATGAAACCGTCGAAGTGCTGGTCAAACAGGCGCTTTCCCACGCCCGCGCCGGTGCCGACGTGGTTGCCCCGTCAGACATGATGGATGGACGCATTGGTGATATCCGGGATGTGCTGGAATCCGAAGGCCATATCCACACCCGCATCCTTGCCTACTCGGCCAAATACGCCTCCAGCTATTACGGCCCCTTTCGTGACGCCGTTGGTTCTGC
>JAJRUY010000037.1 GCA_024277555.1 Gammaproteobacteria bacterium
AATCCAGTTGCTTTCACGTTTCTCACGGAAGTTGCGGTAGGAATGAAACATGGCCGATACTGCCACGTCCCGGGGATCACGTACGATATGTACGATCTTTGCATCCGGATAGAGCTTCTTCAAGGTATTGATGGTTACTTGGGCGTCCTCCTCGGTATTCAGGGCGATCTTCTCACTGAAGTGGGTGATGGGAGCCTTGCGCTCGAATCCTCTGGATGTCTTGCGCACAGCCAGGGCGCGATACAGCAGATAGTCGCTCATGAGGCGGGAAAGCTCATAACGCACATCAGTCTGCTCCGGCGCCGTCACGCCAAAGGAAGAACTGCGGAACCAGCTTTCAAACCACTGGTCATCCAACAGATGATCCAGTAGCGCTTCATTTTCATCCGGATGCTCGAACAAGCGGCGTTCTGCCACCACTGCCGCATTGGGATGATGGAAGAACAGCATATGCAGCCAGGTTGTTCCCGACTTGCCGTGCCCTACCAGAAAAACACGCTGCCGCTCTGTATAAAGGCTCAGGAAACTGGAAAAATCATACATCCGGGCATTCATTACCGCCTCGGGTGTACAGGGGCGCTTCTCATAACCCAGAGCGCTGAAAGCTTCGGGAAGCACCTTGTTGATTTCACAGATAACCGAAGATGGCAGGCGTGAATCCGAAAGGGAATTGCCCACGGAACCCAGGGCATGACTCTCTGTAAGCTCTTCGATAGTCACGTTCAGTTTATTTGCATCTACGCCACCCAGATCTGCAGACAGGGTTTGCATGATTTGATTGGGTTCCATCACCAGGTCTTCCTGGCGCACCATCAACACCCGGCCAGTCTCCTGCCATCCTGCAGTAATCTGCAACTGCCCGGAAAATACATTGGCAATGAATGCTGCGGCTTCCGGCCCATCCAAAGGGACGCCCTTGATGCGCACGCCCTCTGGCATCGAAGGCATGCCCCGGTTGCCATTGACGTGCAGGTACAGGGTTTCGAAGACAATGTAGGGGTCGCGGGTCATGCAGACAATACGGATATCCCTTTCCCTGCAGACTGCCAGCAGTTCGTCGCTCGCTTCATAATGCCAGGCCAGAAGCGCCTGATCCGGAAAATCGTCATCATGAATCATCCGGGCAAGGGCCTGTGAGTCTCCAGGCAGGTTACCCAGGCTGGTATTCAGGTCATCCAGACCATAGACCCGGCGCAACAATGCTGCGAGAATAAAAATCCCGGAAGCTGGTTGTCCGGTCACCAGTATACGCACCGCCTTCCCCTTATCCATCCTGCAAACAGGCTTTAGCCCGCCATGCTCTGAAGAAAGGCGCTGATTTCAGCGGCCTTTTCTTCCATGAGCTGCTGATCTCCACGGCTTTCCAGATTGAGGCGCAACAGGGGCTCTGTATTGGACGCGCGCAGGTTGAAGCGCCAGTTGTCAAATTCCAGGGACAGACCATCAGTGCGATCCACACGTTTTGCGGAAGGCAGGTACTTTTCCTCCACAGCTTTCATCGCTTCGGTCGTGTCCTTCACTTTGAAATTGATCTCACCGCTGGTGGGGAATTTGGCGATACGCTCATCCAGCATACTGCTCAGACTACGCCCCTTGACACTCACCAGTTCGGCAACCAGCAGCCAGGGAATCTGTCCGCTGTCACAGTAGGCGAAATCACGGAAATAATGATGGGCGCTCATTTCACCGCCATAGATGGCGTCTTCTTCACGCATGCGTTGTTTGATAAAAGCATGTCCCGAGACACATTGAATGGGAATGCCTCCCGCAGATTCGACTATGTCTATGGTGTTCCAGATGACTCGGGGATCATAGATGATCTTGGATCCGGGGTGCTTGGCCAGAAAAGCCTCGGCCAGAAGGCCGACGATGTAGTAGCCCTCTATGAAACGGCCTGTCTCATCAAACAGGAAGCAGCGGTCATAGTCGCCGTCCCAGGCGATGCCGAAATCCGCCTTGTGTTCCAGCACCGCATCGATAGTGGCCTGGCGATTATCCGCAAGAATCGGATTGGGGATGCCGTTGGGGAAAGTCCCATCCGGCTCGAAATTGATGCGGACAAACTCGAAAGGCAGATGTTTTTCCAGCAGATCAATGATGGGTCCCGCCCCGCCATTGCCAGGGTTGACCACAATTTTCAGAGGCTTGAGCTTGCTTCTGTCCACATAACTCAGTAGCGCCTGGATATAATCGTCCTTCCAGTCGATGTTTTCCACACTGCCTTTTTGCACCGCGTCGGCAAAGTCATTCTTTTCTGTCAACTCCAGTATGTCTTCCAAACCGGTATCGGCACTGATGGGCCGTGAACCCTCGCGCACGAACTTCAGGCCATTGTAGTTCATGGGATTGTGGCTGGCAGTGACCATGATGCCGCCATCGTATCCATAGTGATCCGTGGCGAAATACACCACCTCGGTACCGCACAGGCCCAGTTCCTTCACATCCACGCCGCTGTCAGTCAGCCCCTGCACCAGAGCCTTCAGCAATCCCGGACTGGAAAGGCGGATGTCCTCCCCCACCACAACGGTCTTCGGCTGAAGGAATGCCGCATAGGCACGTCCTATGCGGTAGGCAATGTCTTCATTGAGCTGGTCAGGAATACGGCCACGTACGTCATAGGCCTTAAAACAGGTTATCTTTTCCATGGAGAAACCTCGGGCTACCGGACAAAGTAAGTTATGGGCATCTCGAATAATCCAGTTTTTGTCACTCTGGTGAGGCCCAGAGCCAATGTAATTCAAACACTTATGGATTCCGGCATAGGCCGGAATGACAGTTTTTGGAGGCGCCCTTATTTTTATTGATCCGGCAACCAAATGTTTACACCTTCAGCCATCCTGAGCGCCCCTGCGGCAAGGCGCACCTTGATCGGGCACAGGCTTGAAGCCCTGAAGATGCAAACATTTGGTTGCCGAATCGACACTATTATACCACTGACATGCGGGGGAATATGCAGCGACGACCGGCAGACAAAGAAAAAGCCCGCTGACCGGTTGAATCAGCGGGCTTCAATATGGCGTCCCCTAGGGGAGTCGAACCCCTGTTACCGCCGTGAAAGGGCGGTGTCCTAGGCCTCTAGACGAAGGGGACAAGTAAACTTGTCATGTTTCTTTCTTCTTCTGTCGGTTTCCCTTGCGGAAAACATGCAGAGTTTGGTGGAGCCAGGCGGGATCGAACCGCCGACCTCAACACTGCCAGTGTTGCGCTCTCCCAGCTGAGCTATGGCCCCGTTGGTTACCTAGTAGAACCTGGCGGCGCCTTAGGCTTCCTCAAGAGGCGCGTATGATAATGCAGGCTTTTTCCGCTGTCCACAGTTTTTGCAAGATTTTTTAGCTGATTAGTTACAAAGTTCAGCAGCCCGTCATTCCCGCGCAGGCTCGAATCCACAGCTATGGAGTGAACGGTCATTCAGCAGTTTCTTTCACTGGATTCCTGCCAGCGCAGGAATGACGAACACCGCCTTTCGTGAACGTGTCGGATCCCATGTGATCCTATTCCAAAAAGGAGTTATCCTTTATTCAGAACCCGCGATATTTTGAACGACTGGCTCATCTGTCGGCAGGAGGTAAGGTAACATCATGGTTATTCACCCACAAGCCCGTACAACACCGCAGATTCGCGCTGAAATCAAGGCTGCCAAAGGCGCCAAACAGAAAGCGTTGGC
>JAJRUY010000038.1 GCA_024277555.1 Gammaproteobacteria bacterium
GAAGGCGGCATCAACATCCCCCCTGTCGGCTACCTGCCCGGCATTCGCAAACTCTGCGACCAGCACAACTGGCTGATGATGCTGGACGAGATACAAACCGGCATGGGCAGAACCGGCAAACCCTTTGCCTTCCAGCACCACGACCTGTTGCCGGACGTAATGACCCTGGCCAAGGCCCTGGGCAACGGCATGCCCATTGGCGCCTGTCTGGCCAGTGGCAAGGCGGCGAATTTGTTCAGCCCGGGCAATCACGGCTCCACTTTCGGCGGCAACCCCCTGGCCTGTGCCGCTGGTCTTGCGGTCATCGAGGAAATCACCCGCAACAAGCTGTGGGAGCAGGCGGCATCTGCTGCTGAAGAACTGAGCCGGGGATTTGCACAGAAACTGGATGGCATAGAGGGCGTGAGGGAAATCCGCTCCCTGGGGCTGATGCTGGGGATACAGCTGGATCACCCCTGCGCCGACCTGGTGGGCATGGCCTTGGACAAGGGCTTGCTGATCAATGTCACCGCCGATTCCGTGGTGCGCCTATTGCCTCCACTCGTTATCAGCAGCGAACAGATTCAGCAACTTGTCGAAGATTTGTCCGCACTGATTATCGAATTCCTGGAGCCCGCAACATGACCCGGCACTTCCTGCACCTGCCAGATCTCTCGGCGGAGGAGTTTCGCGCCATCATTCAGCGCGCAGGAGAACTGAAGCGCCTGCAACAGCAGGGAGAAATCGTGGAAACCCTCAAGCACAAGGTGCTGGGCATGGTTTTTGAAAAATCCTCCACCCGCACCCGTGTTTCCTTTGAAGCCGGCATGACCCAGCTCGGCGGAGCCGCCATCTTCCTTTCTCCCCGGGATACCCAGCTGGGGCGCGGCGAACCCATTGAAGACACCGCCAGGGTTTTGTCCCGCATGGTGGACTGCGTGATGATCCGCACCTTCGAACATGAGAAAGTCGAACGCTTTGCCCAATACTCCCAGGTTACCGTGATCAACGGCCTCACCGATCTGGTGCATCCCTGTCAGCTGCTGGCGGACATGCAAACCTGGTTCGAACACCGCGGCGACATCCAGGGCAAGACCGTCGCCTGGATCGGTGATGGCAACAACATGTGCCATTCCTATATGAACGCCGCCAGACTACTGGGTTTCAAGCTGCATATCGCCTGCCCTGAAGGTTATGACCCGGACCAGCAGATACTGGCATCCACAAAGGATCATTGCCACATCTTCCGCGACCCGGCGCAGGCCATCACCGGCGCCGATCTCATCGCCACGGATGTCTGGGCCAGCATGGGACAGGAAGAAGAACAAAAACAGCGGGAGAAGGATTTTGCAGGTTATGAGGTCACCGCTACGCTCATGTCCTTGGCTGCCCCGGACGCCCTGTTCATGCACTGTCTGCCCGCTCATCGCGGGGAAGAAGTATCTGCCGAAGTGATCGACGCCGACAATTCCGTGGTTTGGGAAGAAGCGGAAAACCGCCTGCATGCACAAAAGGCGCTGCTGGAATTTCTGCTGACCTGAGGCATCCTTGCAAGTACAATAGGCTCCCTCTTTCCGGATCTCATACTGCTATGGATTTCAAACTAACAAAAACCTTCCTGATGATCTTCCTGCTCCTGGCCAGCCTGGCCGTACAGGCGGAAACCCGATATGTGACAGACCAGGCGAAGATCACCATGCGTAGTGGCGAAAGTGCCAAGCACCGCATCATCAGAATGTTGCCATCCGGCACCGCAGTAACCGTACTCAGCACCAACAAAGCCAGCGGCTACAGCAAAATTCGCCTGGCCGATGGAAAAACCGGCTATGTGCTGACGCGCCAGTTGCTGACGCAGCCAGTGGCGCGGGATCGCATTGCCAAGCTGGAACAGCGCATCAAGGAACTGGAATCCACTCCCGGCGAGCTGAGCAGCAAACTGGCCACACTTTCCCGCGAACATGAAGCCCTGCAACAGGCTCATTCCGCGCTGCAACAGGAAAAGGACGCCATTCAGGCAGAGCTGGAAGAACTGAAGCGCACCTCAGCGAATGCGGTGCAGATCGCCCAGGAGCGCAAGAATTTGCGTAAGCAGGTAGCCACCATGAGCCGTGATCTGGCCAACCAGGAACAGGAAATCCGGGAGCTGACGAACAGCACCACACAAACCTGGTTCCTCATCGGTGGCGGCGTGCTTTTTGGCGGCATCTTGCTGGGACTGATGCTGCCCCACCTCAGAGTCAAAAAGCGCAAGGACTCCTGGGGCTCGCTATAGGCATCTGAGGACGCCGGGAAAAGCAGCTTTCAGCAGTTCTCGACCTGGCTTACATCTCTTACCGCACCCCTGGCAGCATCCGTGGTCATGGCCGCATAGGCGCGCAGGGCTGCGGAAACCGGGCGTTCCCTGTCCGCAGGTTGCCAGGGCTTTTCTTTTGCTTCCATGGCTGTGCGGCGCCGTTCCAGTTCATCATCACCTACTGCAACACGAATGGATCGATTGGGAATATCGATTTCAATAGTATCGCCCTCTTCTATCAATCCGATATTCCCTCCTCCTGCAGCTTCCGGCGATACATGCCCGATAGACAGGCCTGATGTGCCGCCAGAGAAACGGCCATCGGTAATCAGCGCGCATTCCTTTCCCAATCCCTTGGATTTGAGGTAGCTGGTGGGGTAGAGCATCTCCTGCATTCCCGGACCGCCTTTCGGGCCTTCATAGCGGATCACCAGCACATCCCCCGATATGATTTCATCTGCGAGAATGGCCGTGACCGCGTCATCCTGGCTTTCGAATACCCGGGCAGGACCACTGAACCTGAGTATGGATTCGTCAACGCCAGCGGTTTTCACGATACAGCCGTTTTCTGCCAAATTGCCATACAGAACCGCCAGCCCACCATCCTGGCTATAGGCATGTTCCCGGTCACGAATGCAGCCATGCTCCCGATCCAGATCCAGGCTCGAGTAGCGTTTGTCCTGGCTAAAGGCCTCCTGGGTGGGCACACCACCAGGAGCCGCACGAAAAAATTCATGGCGTCTGGCATCATTGCTGACACGCATGTCCCACAGCGCCAGCGCCTCCGCCAATGTCCGGGAATGCACCGTGGGAAGCTCATGATGCAGCAGACCGGCACGATTCAGCTCACCCAGAATGCCAAACACACCGCCAGCGCGATGCACGTCCTCCATGTGATAGGTCTGGATGGAGGGAGCCACCTTGCACAGATGCGGCACCTTGCGCGACATGCGGTCAATATCCGTCATGGTAAAATTCACGCCGGCCTCATGGGCTGCCGCCAGCAGATGCAGAACAGTATTGGTGGAGCCACCCATGGCGATATCCAGCGCCATGGCATTTTCAAACGCTTCGAAAGTGGCAATAGAGCGCGGCAATACGGATGCATCATCCTGCTCATAATAACGCTTCGCCAGCCCGACAATACTGCTGCCCACCGTCCGGAACAGGCATTTGCGATCCGCATGGGTAGCCAACAGAGAGCCGTTCCCCGGGAACGCCAGCCCCAGCGCCTCGGTAAGACAGTTCATGGAATTGGCGGTAAACATACCGGAACAGGAACCACAGGTAGGACAGGCGGAGCGCTCCACCGTCATCACATCCTCATCGCTCTCCTTGTCATCCGCCGCCATCACCATGGCATCCACCAGATCCAGATGCAGCTCCTCACCACGCACCACCGCCTTGCCCGCTTCCATGGGGCCTCCAGAAATAAAAATCGTGGGAATATTCAGGCGCAGCGCCGCCATCAGCATGCCCGGGGTAATCTTGTCGCAGTTGGAGATGCAGATCAGGGCATCGGCGCAATGGGCATTGACCATATATTCTACCGAATCAGCAATCAGATCCCGTGACGGCAGGGAATAGAGCATGCCGCCATGGCCCATGGCAATACCGTCATCCACGGCGATGGTATTAAATTCCTTGGCCACTCCGCCGGTGACTTCGATTTCCCTGGCAACCAGCTGCCCCATGTCTTTCAGATGCACATGACCCGGAACGAACTGGGTGAAAGAATTGGCAATGGCGACGATGGGCTTGTCAAAATCGTCATCCTTCATTCCTGTAGCACGCCACAGGGCGCGGGCACCGGCCATATTGCGGCCGTGGGTAGTGGTTCTGGAGCGATAGACTGGCATGATTAGTTAATCCGGACGAGTAAGAAACATATGCCATTATAACGGAATACCCCCAGCACCCAAGCAAGGGCTGCGGCCTCTTTCCCACCATATACCAAATCAGAACCCCATCCAGAGAAAATGGTGGTTTAGCCCGGATGTTTCACCTGGAAGTCCGATGATTGTGCCGAGATTGTTGTTCAGAGGCGAATTTATGATCGAATCAATAGCCCAAGCTATTGATGAGTGAAGAAATACCGTCTCTGGGCAACAAGATCGGTGCAAGGGCGGACTTAACAAACACCCGGCAACATATTGCACTTTGCTAATATAGATGCAATGGTTAATAAAAACAGCATCTTATGGGAACCTCGAATAATTCGTTTTTCGTCACCCCGGCAAAAGCCGGGGTCCATATAAATCAGAAAGTTATGGATTCCGGCTTCCGCCGGAATGACGATTTTTCGAGGTACCCTTATGTTGTTATTTCAGTGTCCTGGTGAAATATTCGGGTTAGCAATCGACCTGATCCTGGCTACTCAAACCCATCAGAAAAAAGCCTGTTGTATCCGGAATCGGTCGTCCAGTAGTCAGACAACAAGGCCCAAAGCCTGTTCCCGCCTGAAACATCATAATCAAAACTTGGTGGATTGACTCCATCATATACACCCACATATCTCCAGTCCCAGGCTCTGTACTGCCCGGTTGCAAACTGAATACTGGAAATATGGTTCTCCTGAAGCAATCCAAGGAAATCCGAGACCCACAAATCCCCATCAGAAATCCAGTTTGCCAGGGAAAACGAGCCACACATGATGGGAACATTGTTGTTTCGGTTCCGGAATTCCACCATTGCACGAACATCCCGGAGCATATCAACGGGGCCAGGGTAAGCCATACCAAGAGGCATGTCTCTTATACCTTGGTGGGTATACCTGTGTGGCTTGAATTCATGGAAATTGTATATGATCCTGCCATCGTCCCAGGGAACCGCCGTAGCATAGGTTGCCGACCCCCCAACGCCATTGGACCAAACAATAAACTTGTCGGTATATTGTCGAACGACATCAATCACCTCTGCCGATATCCTATTCCAGTTTTCCGGCCTTTTGTTGTCTAAATCTACAGGCTCTGACATAAACTGGAGCGCAAAAACTTCGGGAACATCCTTGAATGCATTTGCGATGTAATGAGCTGTATCCTTGAAGTTCTGCAGTGTTTCCGGGTTTTCCCAATATCCCGGGTTTTTCCTGTTATTCAAGGCCTCGTCGTCATACGGAATGCTCTCCATGCCAAACAGCACTTTGATTCCATACCTGCGTGCAAAAGGCAGATATTCCGAGTTGAAACGGCGCACCATCGCTTCCAAATATTGCGCCTTGCTCATGCCCTCCATGCTTATTTTGGGATTCACCTGAATTCTTACATACCTGGCACCAGCATCATGCAAATCGGAAAACCATTGTGGAATATCCGGGACACCTACACTCATATCCAAAGTACCGCCTTTGAATGGCTCAGCAAACGGGTGTTCGTATACCCGGTCTAGCATTCTTTCTATTCTTATCTGGCTGCCAACATACACAGTAGAACCGACTGAAAGGCCATCAAACCGCATAAGCACCTTTTCCTCCCTGGTATTGGATCTCCTGACCGTATATTCCTTTGGGTTGGCTGTCAGACGAATGGCATCTTCACCAGGCATCGCATTGTTTCTTATCACCACCTTGCCTGTGACAGGACCACTTGAAGATGCAACATAGGCGGTAAACACTATCTTGTAATTCTTGTTGTCCGCCCCTCCAAACACGCTGGCAATTTGATCAAGAAAAAGATAGGCCCCCTTACCATCACTTTGTATTGTTATTCTTGTATAGCTTCCTTCATCACTGATCAGGTTGCTTCCATACGCCCTCCATTTCGATGAATCAGCTACACTCACTGGCATAACTTCCCACATGCCAGACATGGGGGCTGCAGCATAGCTTGTGATTGCAAATGGCGCACTGGTTTCTTTACTTACATCACTACCCCCGACCAATCCCTGGGTAGCAGCAATATGCATATCCTCACCATACCTGACACTATCTGCAATTGAGTCCGGGATGCCCAATACAAGCAGAAAGCACAGGATGCCACGGGCAAAGCAGATTGGCTCTTGAAGGTACTTGCCCGCAACAACGCCGGGGAAATTATCCCCCGGATTCCCCGGTGCGAGGAAGATAAAATTCATATTTACTCAAACCCATCGGTAAAAATCAGATTGACCGGGCGGCTGGCTGCATTATAGATGCCAATATCATAAGGCGCGATAATAGTATAGTTTTCCCAGTCCTTGTCAGCCAAAGGTTCCACTCCCGCACCTATGGCGGGGCTGGATATATCAAGCTGCAGCAGCAGCTGACTTACATCCTCAAACAATGGATCTGCCTGCAGATTGTCAAAACCATCATTGTTGTCCGGCAGGCTGGCGCTATCGAATTCCGCTACCGTATAGGTCGGCCCTCTTCTCTCATTCCCCGTCATCATCACCTTGTCTGTAATATCCGAATAAATCAGATTGTTGTAGAACCAGGAATCCTGCAAGGACCCGCTCTTGATCTGCACGGCTATGCCTTTCGGATCTCCAGGATAGGTAACTGCATCTTTGCCGTTGTTGTACATGATGTTATTGCGGATGATATGCGACCCCATGTAATTACCTCTGGCGCTAAACACAATGGCAGCGCCATCGCTGTTTATAAATACATTATTTTCAATAACCGAGCCTGAATTTTCTTCACCAAAATCAGTTACCCCTATAGCTTGCCCCGTGTTGTAGGATTTCACAGGTGTATTCGCCATCGAATCAAATATGTTGTGGTGGATATGAATATTTTTTCCACCGATCTGCTGGCGCGTGGTTTTGTAGAAATAATTATTCCATACTTCCACATCTGCTGTTCCCGAAAACAGCTCGAATTTTGTTCCATAGGTGAGGTTGGAACCATCTATATAGTTGTGATGGAACTTCAATCCAGTATTGACGGCACCACCTGATGCCATGGAACTATGCGCCCAATTGCGTATGGTGTTATAGGATACGGTCGCATTGCTGTTTTCACCTTTCATAGCAATCGCTTCATGCGGGCCATGCGCCGTCGAGGAAGAATCCGCATAATCGAACTTCGGCCTCTTGCTGTCGAGGATATTATTGATTATTACATGATTCTTGCCGGTGATGCTTATACCGATATGCCCCCCTTCTCCCAGATTATTGTTTTTTATGGTCACGTTTTCCGTCTGCGGAAAACTCAGCGAGTATTTTGCTCCCCGCACATCCAGATTACTAACAATGATGTGTCTTGAACCAGAACCAAAGGATATAAATGACATTGTTGTAGAGTATTTAATCTCCTTGCCTGAAGGATTGAACTGGATGTACAGCAGCGCACTATCCACGTCATGCCAATACATGTAGCCTGCACGACTCTCCAGCTCATCAAGACTGGTTGCATCCAGCACCTCTTCTCCATCCACATACATCCTGCGAAGACGCCGGGACGCAGGAAATGTCAAAGGAGTGCTATACACTCCGTTGCCCACAGCAGTCCATACCGGGGTTTGTGTCAGTGTAAAGTCAAGAATTGGCCGCGGGCCGGCACCATAGGCGCTGAAGACGATAGGATCAGCGGCGGTTCCCTGTCTGGCGCCTTGAAAAGGCGGCGTAGCTGTGCCGTTCCAGTAACCCCCTCGCTTGAACAGCACTCCCTCGCCCGCGCTGAAATACTTGTTACCGAGATTGCTCAAGGTTCTCCAAGCGGTCTGCGGCGTCAGCCCATCGGCATTGTCATCGCCGTTGGGGTCGATATAATAGGTCTTGCCGTTCGGCCTTTCGCCGCTTGTGCCATCGTCTGCACTGGCACCAACACCTGCAAGTACATCAGCAACAGCCCCAGTTGCCGTATTGCCTGCTATAGCAATCGAACTGGCCAGCAGCAAGCCCAACCATCCGATTGCCCAGCTATTTCCTCTTCTTATCATCAAGACTTTCTCCCTGAATAAACCGAAACCTTGAAAATGAAGAGCAAAAAACCTGGCAAGCAGCAACCCTTCCTGATCACAATACACCCCGATATTGTTTCTTGTGTTTTTAGCCCGGACATTTCACCTGGACACTGAAACAACAATATAAGATGCTGTTTTTATTAACCATTGCACCTATATTAGCAAAGCGCAATATGTTACCGGGTGTTTGTTAAGTCCGCCCTTGCACCGATCTTGTTGCCCAGAGACGATATTTCTTCACTCATCAATAGCTTGGGCTATTGATTCGATCAGAAATTCGCCTCTGAACAACAA
>JAJRUY010000039.1 GCA_024277555.1 Gammaproteobacteria bacterium
ATATGTTACCGGGTGTTTGTTAAGTCCGCCCTTGCACCGATCTTGCTGCCCAGAGACGATATTTCTTCACTCATCAATAGCTTGGGCTATTGATTCGATCAGAGTCGCCTCTGAACAACAATCTCGGCACAATCATCGGACTTCCTGGTGAAACATGCGGGTTAGCGCAGGAAGCCAGCGCAAAGCTTCTACATCCTGGCTCACTCTTTGAATGAAGCTTTGTTATTGTTTGTCTTGGTAACAGGCTATACTTAGCCCCCATGGACGAACAAAGAAAAGACGCGACCGAGCTGGATTCTCATTCCCGTAAGCGGGGGAGGGGAATCTATCTGCTACCCAACCTATTCACAACTGCGGCGTTGTTTTCCGGCTTCTATGCGGTACTTGCTGCCATGAATGCCCAGTTTGAGAAAGCGGCAATAGCGATTTTTATTGCCATGATTCTGGATGGGCTGGATGGCCGGGTAGCGCGCATGACCAATACGCAGACGGATTTTGGCGCGGAGTATGACAGTCTTTCCGATATGGTGGCCTTTGGTCTGGCGCCAGCACTGGTGATGTATGAATGGGCGTTGCACTCTTTGGGAAAACCGGGCTGGCTTGCGGCTTTCGTTTTTACCGCCGGGGCGGCTTTGCGCCTGGCGCGGTTTAATTCGAAGCTGGATGTTGCGGATGACCGTTATTTTCAGGGGCTGCCGAGCCCGTCAGCTGCTGCGATTGTGGCTGCTAGCGTCTGGGTGGCGGTGGACTACGATATTTCCGGGTTGGATGTTGCGGTTGTGGCCGGCCTGATTACCGGTTTGTGTGGGCTGCTAATGGTCAGCAATTTGCGCTATAACAGTTTCAAGCATATTGATCTGAAGGGAAAGGTTCCGTTCATTGCGGTGGTGGGAATCGCTTTGGTATTTGCAATTATACTGATGCAACCCCCATTGATACTGTTCCTGCTGTTTGCCCTGTATGCGTTATCGGGACTGGTGGGTGCAGTCCGGTCTTTTTTCCAACATTAGCCTGGATATTTTGCCGGAATCCGGCATGCCATGAATATCAACCTGGTCACCAATGCTTCCCTTGTTCTCGTGGCAATGATTTGCACTTTGTTGCTGATCAAAAATATTCCAGCCATATCCAGGGAATACAGGAGCAGCTGGTTAAATGTAACTTTTGGCATGTTTTGCGCCAATGTCGGATTGATGCTCAATCTGTCTCGTGATTTTCCGCTGTTGTCATTTTTGCATGTGCTGGGCCCTACAGAGCCCAATCTGGTACTGAAGACGCTTTGCTATCTGCTGGCAATGGTTCTGGTTTTTAACGGTGTGCGGCAATGGTATCCATTGATACTCTCTGCTCAGCGCGACAGTCAACGCGTAGCCCGCCTGTACAGAAAGCTGGTGGAGGAGGCGAACAGCATTTTCCTGCGCTGGGACGAGAATGGAAAGATCATTTCCATCAATCGTTTTGGTGAGGAGCTGTTTGGCCATACAAAGGAAGAGCTGGCAGGTAAATCGGTGCTGGGCATGATCACCGAAGAAAAGAACTCAAAGACTGTAGACGTGGTGGAACTGGTTAGAGGCATCCGGAGTAACCCGGATGCATATGAGCATTTGGAGAATGAGTATATTTCCCGGGATGGTCGTCCTGTCTGGATAGCCTGGCGAAATACCTATATCGACGCCGGGTATGATAACAAGCCGGAGCTGCTGTCCATAGGTGTGGATATGACGGAGCGCAAGCGGGTGGAAAACGCCTTGTATGCCCTTGCTTCGTCAATTGGGTATGCGCGGGGAAAGAAAGACATGCTCAGGGATACCATGCGCCATCTGGCACAGGCCTATGCATCCAAATATGCCTTTTATGCCGTGTATACGGATGGGACAGAAAAATCCATGCGCATACTGGCGCTGTGGGATGGGGAAACCCTTCTGAGCGACATGGTTTACGATCTTGCCGGTACCCCCTGTCAGGATGTTCTGTCTGGAAAAATGGAGATCGTAGAACAGGGTTTGCAGGAGCGCTACCCGGAAGATGAATTACTTGGAAAACTGGGGGTGGAAAGCTATTTCGGCACCCGCCTGAAAGACAGCAGCGGCAAGGTCACCGGCGTAATCGTAGTAATGGATGTGCAGCCCATGCGCTTGCCGGAGTGGGGCCAAACCATCTTGCATGTATTCGCTGACCGTATCAGTGGCGAGCTGGAGCGCAGGAATACCGAGGAAAGCATCTACCGGCTGGCGCACTATGATGTGTTGACCGGGTTGCCCAATCGGCTGCTTTTCCATGACCGGCTGGAGCAGGTTATCGCCCATGCCGCCCGCAACAATCAGTATGCTGCGTTGCTGTTTCTTGACCTGGATCGTTTCAAGCATGTGAATGACAGCATTGGGCATGCAGGTGGTGATGTGCTGTTGAGTGAGGTTGCAGCCCGGCTGAGATCCTGTGTGCGGGAATCCGACACCGTAGCGCGAACCGGTGGTGATGAGTTTATCGTGCTGCTTTCGGATTTCGGTACGGAGAAACAGCTGCTTCAGGCGACCAGCGAACTATCGGAGCGGCTTGTCGAAACCATCGCCCGACCGTTTTATATCGACTCCATGGAGTTCTATGTGTCTGTGAGCATCGGCATCACGGTTTATCCGCAGGACGGGAACAATATCGATTATCTGGTAAGAAATGCCGATATCGCCATGTATCAGGCCAAGGGCAAGGGGCGAAACCGGTACGAATTTTACCACGCGCGCATGAACGAGATTGCCGAGAAACGCAGTCGTATGGAAAGCGAGTTGCGCGCTGCAGTATTCCGGAATCAATTGAAGCTGCATTTTCAGCCGGTGATTGATGTGTCCAGTGGCGAAGTAATGTGGTTTGAAGCGCTGCTGCGCTGGCAACACCCAAGGTTGGGTCTGGTAATGCCGGATGAATTTATGGGGCTGGCAGAAGAAACCGGGCTGATTGTTCCAATTGGTGAGTGGGTTATCGAGCAGGTTTGCAGGCAACTTCAGGACTGGCAACAACGAGGAGTGGCAATAGACGCCTTGGCATTGAACCTCTCCATGCGCCAGCTGGAACGCGTGGGTTTGATCGCCGTGCTGGATAAAACCGCTGCGGATTTTGATATCGACCCATCGCAGATTATTCTGGAAATTACTGAAAGTATGCTGATGCAAGACCCGGAAAGAACCGTGCCCTTGCTCAAGGTATTGTCCGAGCGTGGCTACAAACTGGCCATGGATGATTTTGGCACCGGCTATTCTTCCTTCGGACAACTGAGCTATGTAGATGTCAATTCCCTGAAAATAGATCGTTCGTTTGTTGCGCAACTGGAGAAGGAAGGAAGCGCTGCATGTATCGTGCCTGCAATCATAGGCATGGCCAGAGAAATGGATATCCTGGTTATTGCAGAAGGCGTGGAAACCAGTGCGCAAGTGGGATTTCTGCTGCAACAAGGTTGCACTCACATGCAGGGGTTTTACTTTGGATTCCCCATGGATACAAGGGAGTGCGAGCAGTACATGCAGGCCAATAAACATGCTTGGCAGAATGGCGGCACTGCGCTATAGTCAAAAAAACCTTTTTCGAAAAAAACTGAATCATGAATTGGCAAGCTCTGTTTCATCGCTGTTTTGATGAACCGGTTAACATTTTCCGGGGCTTGCTCCTGCCTGCTGGACCGCTGCTGCCCTGATGGGCAATCAAATCACACCTGCCCTGGCGAGGGCAAAAGCAACGCAACATACCAAACGAAACCTGGGAGTCCCGACACAACGGGATGGAGCTATGTGATGAGCAGTGACAAATTGATTATTTTTGATACAACCTTGCGTGATGGGGAACAGAGCCCCGGCGCGTCCATGACGCGGGAAGAGAAGATCCGCATTGCCAAGAAACTGGAGCTGATGCGAGTGGATGTCATCGAGGCCGGTTTCCCCATCGCCAGCGAAGGTGATTTTGAAGCAGTAAAAAGCGTGGCGGAGTCGGTGCGGGATGCCACCATCTGCGGACTGTCCAGAGCCCTGGAAAAAGACATCGACCGCGCCGGAGAAGCGCTCAAACCGGCCAACTCTGCGCGCATCCACACCTTTATTGCAACTTCTCCCATCCATATGCAACAGAAGCTGCGCATGCAGCCCGACCAGGTGGTGGAGCAGGCAGTATGGGCAGTGAAACGCGCCCGCAGATATACGGATGATGTGGAGTTTTCCGCCGAGGATGCCGGGCGCTCCGAGATGGATTTTTTGTGCCGCATTGTTGAGGCAGCCATCGATGCAGGGGCTACCACCATCAATATCCCGGATACCGTAGGTTACAACTTGCCACACCAGTTTGGAGAGACCTTGAAAACCCTCATGGAGCGCGTGCCGAACTCGGACAAGGCAGTGTTTTCCGTGCATTGCCACAATGACCTGGGGCTGGCGGTAGCCAATTCCCTGTCTGCCGTGCTCAATGGCGCACGCCAGGTGGAATGCACCATCAATGGCCTGGGAGAAAGAGCAGGCAATGCTTCCCTGGAAGAGGTGGTAATGGCAGTACATACTCGCCAGGACGTGTTTCCCTGCAATTCTGAACTGGATGCCACTCAGATTCTGTCTTGTTCCAAGCTGGTGTCCAGTATCACCGGCTTTCCCGTGCAGCCGAACAAAGCCATTGTCGGCGCCAACGCCTTTGCCCATGAATCTGGCATTCACCAGGATGGTGTGCTCAAGAATCGTGAAACCTACGAAATCATGCGCGCCGAGGACGTTGGCTGGTCGCATAACCGCATGGTGTTGGGCAAGCATTCTGGTCGCAATGCATTTCGTACCCGGCTCAAGGAGCTGGGGATAGAATTCAGTTCTGAAGAAAAGCTCAACGCGGCCTTTTCCCGCTTCAAGGATCTGGCGGATAAAAAGCATGAAATTTTCGATGAAGACCTGCAGGCGGTGGTATCTGAATCCGTACATGAATTGCGTGATCCACGCATCAAGCTGGTTTCCCTCAGGGCTTGCAGTGAAACCGGCGAAGTACCCACCGCAGATATCGTAGTCAGCATAGATGGCGTGGAACAGGCAGTGTCCGCTTCTGGCGCAGGCCCTGTGGATGCAGCCTATCAGGCGATTGAATCGCTGCTTGATACGGGCGCGAAACTGACCCTGTATTCGGTAAATAACATCACCAGTGGTACCGACTCCCAGGGAGAAGTTACCGTGCGCCTGGAAAAAGGTGAGCAAATAGTGAATGGCCAGGGAGCGGATACGGATATCGTCATCGCTTCCGCCAAAGCCTATATCAATGCCGCCAACCGTTTGATGGCTCCGGTGGAACGGGAGCACCCTCAGGGTGGAGACGTTTGAGCTCATGGATGCCGGTCGCCGTCAGCAATATCTCGATGCCATGGGTATCACCCGTTATGTCAAGCGGGAGCCAGTGGCGGCCGGGCATCCCCGAGATGTCGTGGAATCTGGGGTGGCTGCTCCTGCTTCGGTACCTGAATCAAAGCCTCCTGCTGCCGTTATTTCAGGACAGCAACATGACTGGGCGTCACTCAGAGCCAGGGTAACATCCTGCACCGCCTGCGAACTGCACGCCAGCCGCACC
>JAJRUY010000040.1 GCA_024277555.1 Gammaproteobacteria bacterium
ATAAGAAGATCCTGGCTCACAAGCTGCTGTTGGAGAAAGTACACCAACACCTGGATCAGGGCTTGCCGGTGCGTTCCCTGGGGCTGGACGAAGATGAACAGGCGGCGCTGTACGACCTGCACCTGTTGACTATCAAGAAGGTGTTGTACATCGCCAACGTCAGTGAAGACGGCTTCGAAAACAATCCTTTCCTGGATGCGGTGCGCGAGCACGCCGCGAGTGAAGGTGCGGAAGTGGCGCCTGTATGTGCTGCCATTGAAATGGATCTGGTGGAGCTGGACGAAGAGGACAAGGCGGATTTTCTGGCTGAAATGGGCCAGGACGAACCAGGTCTGAATCGGGTGGTGCGCGCCGGTTACAGCCTGCTGGGATTGCAGACCTACTTTACCGCCGGGGAAAAAGAAGTACGCGCATGGACCGTGCCTGTGGGCGCTACCGCTCCCCAGGCGGCTGGTGTCATTCATACGGATTTCGAGCGGGGCTTCATTCGTGCCGAGGTCATTGCCTATGATGATTTTATCGCCTGCAATGGCGAACAGGGAGCGAAGGAAGCTGGCAAGCTCCGCCTGGAAGGCAAGGACTATATTGTTCAGGACGGGGATGTGATTCATTTCCGTTTCAATGTTTAGGGAGCCTCGAATAATTCGTTTTTCATCACCCAGGCGAAAGCCGGGGTCCATATAAATCAGCAAGTTATGGATTCCGGCTTCCGCCGAAATGACGATTTTTCGAGGTGCCCTTTAGTATAGTTTGCTAAAGCAGTTTCATAAGCAGGAGGTGACGCATGCAATTATTGACATTCAAACTGGTTTTTCTTTCCTTGCTGCTGCTGGCAGAGCCTTTGCTTGCTGGCGGCACCGCGAGCATAAAGACGGGAAAGGGTGCAGACAGCGTAACTATGGTTCTTGAATACTCCGGTGCTGGCAGCGTGCGCATGAACATGCCGCAGCAGCAGGAAGGCAATGGCTATATGCTGGCGCGTGATGGCAAGGTCTGGATGGTGATGGACGTGCAGGGCCAGGTGATGGTGATGGACATGGCGCAAATGGCCGGCATGGCTCAGGGCATGGGCGAGCCGTCAAATGATGACGCCATCAAACATGAGTTGCTCAAAATCAGGAAAACCGGGGGCAAGGAAACTGTTGCCGGGTATGATGGAGAAGTGTATGAAATGACCTGGCGGGACAACCAGGGCGTGCATACAGCGGATGTGGTTCTGAGTGATCATCCGGATGTTGTGGCGTACTCCCGTGCCTGGGTGGATTTTGCAGAAAATATGCAAAAGGCCATGGGCAAGGGCGGCAGTATGAAAAACAGCATCGGCAGTTGGCTGGACAAGGAAGGTATGGGGATGCTGAAAATGGGTGATGAGTTCGCGGTGCTTTCCATCAAGCCGGGTAACATCAGCAAGAGCCGCTTCAAGCTACCCAAGGCTACCATGCAAATGCCCTTCATGCCGCGCTGATCACGAAGAGCGTGAACAGTTTTTTTGTTCAGTGGCAGATGAACCTGCAGAGGAAAAACAATATGGCTGTTTCCGGATTACACAGGCCGCTCGGAATATGGGTGGCAGCCGTCATCGCGGTGGTATTTGGCTTGCTTACCATAAAATCCGGTGGCTCGGTTTTATTCATCGACGGCATTGCCAGAAAGGAAGCGGGCAACTATGTGCCCCTGGTACTCTGGTTCAATTTCCTCATGGGATTTTTTTATCTTGTTGCAGGAGCCGGACTGTTTTTGAGAAAAAAATGGGCCATGTGGTTGTCCGTTGCAATAGTGGTTTCCACTGCTGCCGTATTTGCTGTCTTTGGATTCCATATCCTCAACGATGGTGCCCATGAAACCCGCACAATTGCTGCAATGACGATAAGAACCATCGTTTGGGCATCGATTGCGGCTTATGCATTTCTCATCTTCAGGAATAAGGCATGAAGCGCCCAACAAATTGCTTTTGCAAAGCAGACCATTTGGACGCCTTTGGGGAGCCTCGAATAATTCGTTTTTCGTCACCCCGGAGAAAGTCGGGGCCCATATAAATCAGCAAGTTATGGATTCCGGCTTCCGCCGGAATGACGATTTTTCGAGGTGCCCTTTGATGTTTGAGCGGAATCAGGCCAATAGGAATGGCCAAACTTCCACTGTCCTTGCGTGACTTCTACCTGTGCTAATCTGTAGGCTGAATTTACTGGGGAATAGCTGGATATGGATAGAACAACCTGGCTGATTGCTGTGGCGCTGTTTCTGTCGTGCCTGTCCTTCATCGGGCTGGCGGAAGATGGTGTGGGAGCAGGCGCTGCAATCAAAGGCGTCAACTCTGCACTGCTGCGCTCAGAGCTGGAAAAAATCCAGTCCAGAAAGGATTTGCTGCCCGAACGTCAGAAAGCCATTGCTTCCATTTACGAGGAAGCACAGGGCTGGTTGGCCCAGGCAGATCAGTACAAAAGTGCTACCAAACAGTTTCTTGCTGCTCGCACCAGCGCTCCGCTAACGGTTAAAGCAATTCGTGAAGAGCTGGGCAAGAAGCAGGGGCAGCTCCCGGCAGAAAGCCAGTTCAAGAACAAGTCCCTGGAAGAGCTGGAACAACTGCTGGAGGCGGAGAAAGCCGATCAAGCAGCCCGGGAGGCTCGGGTTGCGGAAATGGCGCAAGAGGTGGCTTTGGAGGCAAACCGCCCGGATATGGCGCGCAAGCAGCTGGCGGAGTCCAATCAGCAGCTGGATGAATTGCAAAAGATGCTGTCTGTACAGAAGCGCCCCACAGAAGCCATGGCATTGGCTCAATATCGTCGCAGCCAGGCTCGCTGGCTGGCGCTGAACAAGCAAATTGCCATGCTGGAGCAGGAAATGCTGTCTCATCCAGCCCGGCTGGCGTTGAGCAAGGCGCAGCTGGAGCAGGCTGAACATGAAGCTGACCTCGCCAGCAAGCGGGTGGAACTGCTGGAAGACCTGGTCAACAAGCGTAGGAAGACGGAAGTTGAGCTGGTGAGCAAGGGGGAGGAAAAGAAAGAGCAGGATATTGCCGAAAAATACCCCGCCCTGAAAGAAATTGCCATGGAAAACGCTGAGCTTGGCAAGGAACTCAAGGATATTACCCGGGCGCTGGAACTTGCCAGCAAGCGTGATAATGAACTGCGCGAACAGGCGCAGCGCATGGAGATGGAATACCGCAACACCCAGCGCAAGGTCGAAATTGCCGGGTTGAAAGAGGCGTTGGGGCAGATTTTGCTTGAGCACCGCAAAAACCTCCCGGATTCCCGTGAGTACGAGAGGCAGGAACAGCGCCTGAGGAAGCATGTCACGGAAACAGGGTTGCGCCAGATTCACTACAAGGAACTGCTGCGCCAACTGGAAGACCTGGATGCGGATATCGCCAGCCTGCTTGTAGATGTGCCGGAACAAGATCGAGCCAGGCTGGAGCCTCCCCTGAAGGAATTGTTGCAGCGCAAGCGGGAGTTGTTGGTCAAATTGATTGAAACAGATGAAGCCTACCTGCGTGCGCTGAGCGAACAGGATGTCATGCTGCAACGGGTACAGGAAGTATTGCGTACCTACGACGAATTTCTGGCAGAACACCTGCTCTGGGTGAGAAACACGCCGGTGCTGGGGTTTGAGGATCTGAAAAAAATTCCCACCGAATTGCAGGCCTTGTTTGACCTGGCGGCTTGGGGTGAGGTCTGGAAGAATTTTTCCCGGCAGCTGTCCGGCTCCTATCTGTTTTTTTTGCTCCTGTTGCCGGTGCTGGTCGCATTCTGGCTGCGGAGCCGCATCAGGGCTGCCTTGATTACCAGCAGCAATATGATTGGAAAGCCGGCCGGGGGCCATTTCTCCGCTACCTTGAAGGCGCTTCTGTATAGTTTTCTGCTGCCCGTGGCACCTGCATTATTATTGCTGTTGCTGGCATGGCAGTTGAAGCAGGGCGCGGGCTCATCTACCTACGCAGATGCTCTGGCCGAGGCTTTTTACTGGGCGTGGATGCCAGTATATTCTCTACTGCTGCTGCGCGCCCTGGCTTGCCGCCGTGGGGTACTGGAGTCGCATTTCCGCTGGCGCAGGGAGAACATCTATCGTCTGCGCAAGGCGGTTGCATTCTTGCTGTTGACGTTTGTTCCCATATCGATGCTGATGGTTGTGTTGGCCAATGTAGGGGCTGACGGCCTTGCCGGAGTGCTGCTCAAGTTTGCCTTCCTCGCTGCAGCAATGTCCCAGAGCATATTTATCTATATGATATTTCACTGGGACAAGGGCGTCGTGGCAAGCTATCTTCAGCAATATTCCCAGGGCTTGCTATGGAAATCCCGCTGGTTGTGGTTTCCGCTGATGGTCGGTATTCCCTTGTTGCTGGTAGTGCTGTCCATGCTTGGATATGTCTATACCGCCGCTACGCTGTTGAATCAGGTCATCAATACCCTGTGGCTGCTTGCTGCACTGGTGGTTCTGCAGCAACTGGCGGAGCACTGGCTGCTGCTGAGTCGCCGGCGCATCGCATATCAGGCGGCGCTCGAAAAACGCAAGGCCCTGGCGGAAAAGGAGCTGGAAGAACATCCTCCGGAAATGGAAGCAGGGGTAGAGGTCAACGAACCCAAAATCGATTTGGTAACCCTGAGCAAGGAAAGCCGCAAACTGCTAAATGCGGCCATATTGATTGCTGCGGTTATGGGCTTGTGGCTGATATGGGCGGAGTCTCTGCCTGCCCTTGGCGTGCTGGATACGATCCCGTTGTGGCAACACAGCACCGTGGTAAATGGCGTGGAAACCCAGGTTCCCGTAACCCTGGGGAATCTGCTGCTGGTCGTTGCCATCATTGTTGCAACTCTGGTTGCATCCCGGAACCTTCCATCGTTGCTGGAAATCATCCTGCTGCAGTACTTCCATCTATCCGCTGGCAGCCGCTACACCATCCGCACCCTGACCGGCTACATCATCGCCGCAACCGGCATGGTGCTGGTTTTCAAGTCCGTTGGTGGCAACTGGGGTCAGATCCAGTGGCTGGTGGCGGCCCTGGGAGTTGGTATCGGATTCGGTCTGCAGGAGATCGTCGCCAACTTCATCAGTGGCCTGATCATCCTGTTCGAGCGCCCCATTCGCGTGGGTGACTATGTTACTGTTGGCGACAGCAGTGGAACAGTCACACGCATCCGCATCCGTGCCACAACAATACTCACCCGGGATCGCAAGGAACTGCTGGTTCCCAACAAGGAGTTCATCACCGGGCGCCTGCTCAACTGGTCGCTGTCTGACCAGACTACGCGGCTTAAGCTTGCCGTGGGCATCTCCTACAGGGCAGATGTGGAGCTGGCGGAGAAACTGATGGTGGAAGCGGCCGAAGAGCACCAGATGGTGCTCGATGAGCCAAAACCATTCGTGTATTTCCAAAGTTTTGGCGATAACGCCTTGTTGCTGGAATTGCGCTGTGTGATCGATTCCGTGGACTACCGCATTTCCACCCTGAGTGAGCTGCATTACGCCATCAACCGCAAGTTCCGTGAGGCGGGCATGGAGATCCCCTATCCCCAGCAGGATGTGCATCTGGATCTTCGCGGGCCGCTGGAAGTAAAGCTGCAACCCTGATTTGGGCTTCCAGGTAATGTTATGATTCCCCAGATGAAAATACTGTTACTGATATCCGGATTACTGCTTGGCGGCTGTGCCTACCAGTCACCGCCTGCCAGCTTTTTCGTGCTCAGTGCACAAGCAGAAGCATCCTCGGTGACGCATTCTGACCTGCTTCTGGGTGTGGGGCCGGTAAATCTTGCGGACTATCTGGATCGCAACCAGATTGTGCGCAGAGACACCGAAGTGCGCCTGCAAATGGACGAATTCAATCGCTGGGCGGGTGATCACGGCAAGAACATCACCGCGGTGCTGGCGGAAAATCTTGCCAGAATCCTGGGTTCAGACGGGGTGTTCCCCTATCCCTGGCCGTCTTCTCTGGATCTGGACTACCAGGTGGTGGTGGATATTCGCCGTTTTGATGCCGGGCCGGAGAATCTGATAGTGCTGGACGCCCAATGGCAACTGTTCAGAAAACCCAAACAACTGCTGCAAGTGCGGCGTTCGTATATTGAAATCCGGGCCTCGGGAGACAGCCATGAGGCACAGGTCAAGGCACAAAGCCGGGCTTTGGCGGAACTGGGAAAAATTACCGCTGCTGCAGTACAGGCGGCAGCAAATAACTGACCAAAAATACGCTGCAAGCGACCGCTGAAAATCAGTTATAATCCCCGCCTTGCCGCCCGTAGCTCAGCTGGATAGAGCGCAGCCCTCCGGAGGCTGAGGTCAGAGGTTCGAATCCTCTCGGGCGGGCCATTTCCCCCACTGGCGAATAGATTACTGTCATGTTTTCCTTGTGGGAGATAATCTGGTCACGGTGCTGGTACAAATGTCACCACCATGGGTAGTGCGAGCTGATTGACCGTTATCGCCTGCGCCTGAAAATCATCGCTTTCTGTATTGTGCCTTGACTGTGCCCGACTTGTGCCCAAGAAATTTTTTCTTGTGTGATGTGGTGGTGTGATGAAGGTATTCTTGACTGAAGCCTTGACCGGGTTGTCGAAGGCTAGCGTAGAGGGGTGTGGTGGCCGAGGCTATTTTAGTCTTCATATTGAGGAGAATGAAAGACCGTTTTTTCCCTTGGTACTCTCCCCAGGTTCGTGATCATGAATTAGGGGGCTATTCTAGCTTGATTACTGTCCATCAATATGGGGTTGCTTCTCCATACCGAGTGCCACACTACTTGCTGCACGGATTCCAGCCAGTCTTCGCTGACCAAACTGTGTTCATGTAGATCAGTATGGCTAGGTTAAAGTCAGCCAATATTGATCAATATCGGCAATTATCGGCAATTATCGGTTGACATGTGTAGATTGACAACATATTTTTTTATTTTCTGAGCTTGCCAGGGCCAAGATTTGGTGTGCGCCCGACACTATGTGCAAGCATATAATTTCTGCCTCCTCTGGAAAATTAGTGGGTAACAAAAGCCACAAGCGTTAATAACCAATTGATTTAACTAAGGTTAATGAATGAGATGTGCGGATATTTTTTGGTATCCAAATACATTATTAGAGTTATACACAAGTCCACAGGCCGATTGCCCCTCATGCAGGCTATATCGAGACTGTGGGCCTTGTGGATAACTCTGATCCATCTCTTTTCACCCACTAATTTTCCTGAAGAGCCTAATTTCTTGACATGGCGATCATGGGATTTTGGGAAATGATTGAGATGGAAGACCGCTGGCTATCAATATCTGAGATATGCAAATACCTCGGGGTAAGTAATGACACGGTATATAAGTGGATCGACAAGCATGGCATGC
>JAJRUY010000041.1 GCA_024277555.1 Gammaproteobacteria bacterium
ACCGGTCGAGGCCTCCCGCATGCTGGAAGGGCAGACCATACACCAGGCGCTTGCCCTGCTGCCCGTGGTATTCAACATCTGCGGGATGGCGCAGGCGAGTGCTGGCGCCAGGGCTTGCGAATCCGCTCTGGGCGCGCCGGCTTCCCCGCAGCAGGAGCAATGCAGGGATCATCTGGTGGCGGTGGAGACCGTGCGTGAACACCTGTGGCGAATCTTTCTCGATTGGCCGGTGTTCCTGGGGCTGCCCGTGGACAAGACTCCGGTGACAAACATCATGGCGATCCAGCGAGCCTGTACCAAAATCCTGGCTCCCTCCGGCCTGCCATTTGGTTCGGAAGAGGGGGAGCCGGTGATCCGCTCCAGGCCGTTGGAGCAGCAGTATCGCTGGATCAACATGCTGCTCGAGGAGTGTGTCTATGGTATGTCGCCTGCCCAATGGCTGGAGATTGAAACACCGCAACAGCTGGTCGCCTGGATCAAAGGGCAGCAAACCCTGTCAGCCAGGTATCTTGGGAAAGTGCAGCAGCTGGGCTGGAACGCAGCGGGTGCCAATGGGATTGGCGCACTGCCTGCCCTTGACAAAAAACAGCTGCGGGATGCGATGCGGGAGCTGGAATTCCTTCGCCTCCCCCGCTGGGATGGTCAGTGCAGGGAGACCAGCGCCTGTACGCGCACCGACAGCCCCCTGTTGCAGCGCTTGCGTTCCTGCCATGGTAACGGGCTGATGACCCGCCTCGTCGCCCGGCTGACCGAGGTGGCGCGGCTGGCTCAGTGGCTGGCATGGGGGGAGAGCCATCAACAAGAGGCATGTAAGACCGGCATTGGACTGGTGGAGGCCGCCCGTGGTCTCTTGGTGCATCATGTGGTGCTGGATGGAAACAGCCGGATATCGCATTACCGCATCTTGGCGCCGACGGAATGGAATTTCCACCCGCAGGGTGTGGTGGCCCGATCACTGGCTTCCCTTGAAGGAGAAAAGGAGGTGGTGGAAGCACAGGCCCGCCAGATCATCCATGCCATTGATCCCTGTGTGGGTTATAGACTGGTAGTCGAACAGGGGAGCGGGCCGGCTGATGCATGAACTGTCGCTATGTGAAGGGGTGATACAGGTCGTCGAAGATAGTGCGCGTCAGCAGGGCTTTTGCCGGGTGAAAACCGTGTGGCTGGAGATCGGCGCCCTGGCCGGTGTAGAGCTGGAAGCCATGCGCTTCGGCTTCGATGTGGTCAAGCGCGGAACCCTGGCTGAAGAGGCCAGCCTGGAGATCATCCGGCTCCCCGGGCAGGCCTGGTGTCTGCCCTGCGCAAAAACCGTTACAATCGACCAACGCTTTGATGCCTGTCCCGCCTGCGGCAGCTACCAGCTTCAGGTGACCGGCGGTGAAGAGCTGAGAGTGAAAGAACTGGAGGTGGAATAATGTGTACCGTATGCGGCTGTGGTGAAGGCGAGACAAGCATTGAGGGTCATGCCCATGACCAGCACTCGCACCCGCATGGGCATGGTGATCAGCCGCACTCTGCGGAGCACAGCCATGACTACGGCCAGGGCCCGGCCCATGCCCATGCCCCGGGGTTGAGCCAGGCGCGCATGGTGCAGATCGAACAGGACATTCTGGGCAAGAACAACGAATATGCTGCAGCCAACCGGCGCTGGCTTGCCCAGCGGAATATCCTGGCCCTGAATCTGGTTTCCAGCCCCGGTTCCGGCAAGACCAGCTTGTTGATCCGCACCCTGTCGGATCTGAAAGAGCAGCTGCCCATGGCCGTCATCGAGGGGGATCAGCAGACCAGCCACGATGCCGACCGCATCCGCGAGACCGGCGTAAAGGCATTGCAGATCAATACTGGCAAGGGCTGCCACCTGGATGCTCATATGGTAGGACACGCACTCCAGACGCTGACGCCGGAGGAGGGCAGTGTGCTGTTCATCGAAAATGTGGGCAACCTAGTCTGTCCGGCGGCCTTCGATCTGGGCGAGGCGCACAAGGTGGCCATACTTTCGGTCACCGAGGGGGAGGACAAACCCCTGAAATATCCCGACATGTTCCATGCCGCCGATCTGATGATCCTGAACAAGACTGATCTGCTGCCCCATCTCGACTTCGATGTGGAAAGATGCATCGAGTATGCCCGTCGTGTGAATCCCCGCATCCGCATTCTACAGCTCTCGGCCACCAGTGGCGAGGGGATGGATGCCTGGTATCAGTGGATTGATGCAACCCGGCAGCTTGCTGTTCTGGGGAGCTGATCATGTGTCTTGCACTGCCCGCTGAGGTTGTCGCCATTGATGGAGAGATGGGCCGGGTCAACCTGGGTGGCATTCTCAAGGAGGTCTCTCTGGCTCTGGTGGAAGAGATACAGGTGGGGGACTATGTGCTGATTCATGTCGGCTATGCGCTCAGCAAGGTCAGCCCGGAAGAAGCGGAGCGCACCCTGGCGCTGTTTGCCGAAGCCGGACTGTCGGGGGAAGCATGAAATACATCGAGGAGTTTCGCAGCAAAAAGCTGGCCCGCACCCTGGCGGACGCCATTTCCCGTGAGGCGGCCAGCAACCGCGAATACCGCCTCATGGAGTTTTGCGGTGGTCATACCCATGCCATCTTCCGTTATGGCGTGCAGGCGTTGCTGCCGCCCAATGTGGTGTTCGTCCATGGGCCGGGATGTCCTGTTTGCGTACTGCCCATTGCCCGCATCGACAACGCCATTGCGTTGGTGGAGCGGCATGATG
Organism: Gammaproteobacteria bacterium; assembly: GCA_024277555.1. GTDB lineage: Bacteria > Pseudomonadota > Gammaproteobacteria > Chromatiales > Chromatiaceae > Thiolapillus. The sequence continues at coordinate 2,725 of JAJRUY010000041.1, forward strand.
TGATCCTGTGTACCTACGGCGACATGTTGCGGGTGCCCGCCAGTGGCCGCAACAGCCTGCTCAAGGTGAAGGCGGCGGGTGGTGATGTGCGCATGGTCTGGTCCACCCTGGATGCACTGAAAATCGCCCGGGACAATCCGGAAAAAGAGGTAGTCTTCTTCGCCATCGGTTTCGAGACCACCACCCCCCCCACCGTCGTGGCCATCCGGCAGGCGGCGGCGGAGGGGCTGAAAAACTTCAGCGTATTCTGCAACCATGTGCTCACGCCGGCGGCCATCCAGAGTATCCTCGAATCGCCGGAGACGCGGGAGCTGGAGCAGGTGGCCATCGATGGCTTTTTCGGCCCCTCCCATGTCAGCTCCATCATCGGCACCCGGCCCTATGAGTTTTTTGCACAGAAGTACCAGAAGCCGGTGGTGATCGCTGGCTTCGAACCCCTGGACGTGATGCAGTCGGCGCTGATGCTGATCCGCCAGCTCAACCAGGGGCGCGCCGAGGTGGAGAATGAATATACCCGGGTGGTGTCCCGCGATGGCAACACCAAGGCCCAGGCGCTGGTGGCCGAGGTGCTGGAGCTGCGTTACAGCTTTGAATGGCGGGGGCTGGGACGGGTGCCCCATAGTGCCTTGCAGATCAAACCCCGCTGGAGTGAATTCGACGCCGAGCAGCGCTTTGAAATTCCAGCCTCCCAAGCCCGTGATGTGCGCGGCTGTGAATGCCCGAGCATTTTGCGTGGGGTGAAAAAACCCACTGATTGCAAGCTCTTTGGCAACATCTGCACGCCAGAGAACCCCATGGGTTCCTGCATGGTTTCTTCCGAAGGGGCTTGTGCCGCCTACTGGAGCTACGGCCGTTTCCGCGAGCCGGCGCGCCGGGAGGCTGCTGGATGAAGGACACAAGCGGCCGTTTTTCCCGGCGTCTCGATTTGCGCAGGGGCACCGTGGATATGACCCATGGCAGTGGTGGCCGGGCCATGGCCCAGCTGATCCAGGAGCTGTTCGTCGCCTGCTTTGACAATGAGCTGCTGCGCCAGGGCAATGACCAGGCGCTGTTCGAGGTGGAGAAAGGGCGCATGGTGATGAGTACGGATGGGCATGTGATCTCGCCACTGTTTTTCCCCGGGGGCGATATCGGCTCACTGGCTGTCCACGGCACCCTCAACGATGTGGCCATGTCGGGTGCGCGCCCCCTCTATCTGAGCGCCGGGTTCATACTCGAAGAGGGCTTTCCCCTGGCCGATCTCCAGCGCATCGTCGCCAGCATGGCCGAGGCCAGCCGGAGCGCTGCTGTGCCGGTAGTTACCGGCGACACCAAGGTTGTCGAGCGTGGCAAGGGAGACGGTGTGTTCATTACCACCACGGGCGTTGGCGTGGTGCCGGAAGGGGTCAATATCTCCGGTGAGTGGGCCCGGCCCGGGGATGTGATATTGCTCAGCGGGCCCATAGGTAATCACGGTGTGGCTATCATGTCCAGCCGGGAGAACCTGGAATTCGAGACCACCATCGCATCCGATTCTTCCGCACTGCATGGACTGGTGGCAGACATGGTGGCAGCGGCGCCGGGTATCCATTGCCTGCGTGATCCCACCCGTGGTGGCCTGGCCACCACGCTCAATGAGCTGGCTCAGCAGTCGCAGGTGGGCATGAACCTGCTTGAAGCGGAGATCCCCATGGATGATGAGGTGGTGGCGGCATGCGAACTGCTGGGTCTCGATCCCCTCTATGTGGCCAATGAGGGCAAACTGATCTGTATCTGCGCACCCGAGGACGCCGATGAATTGCTCCGGGTTATGCGTGCGCACCCCCTGAGTCAACGGGCAGCCCGCATCGGCGAAGTCGTGGCGGACAGGGATGGTTTCGTGCAGATGGAGACCCGTTTTGGCGGCACCCGCGTGGTAGACTGGCTGGCAGGGGAGCAGTTGCCGAGGATCTGCTGATGCGCGCCTTGCTGCTGGCCAACCAGAAACCTGCCGAATGTGGTTTTGTTATTGTTTCCCCTGGTGATTGCGCCTGCCAGTCCTGCACACCCGGCTCCTTGGCCGGGCATCGTTACAGTCCAGACAATCGACGGAACGCCTCATGAGTGCACTGCCTACCATACTGATCGTGGACGACGAAGCGCGCAGCCTGGAGACACTGCGGCGTATTCTTGACGAATATTTCGATGTAAAACTGGCCTCGACGCCAGGAAAAGCCGAGCAAATCCTGCAGCAGGAGTGGGTGCAGATCCTGCTTTGCGACCAGCGTATGCCGGAAATCAGTGGTGTGGATTTTCTGAAGCAGGTGCGGGAGCAGTGGCCGGAGGTGATTCGCATGATTATCTCCGGCTATACCGATTCCGGGGACATCATCGATGCGGTCAATGAGGCGGGCATCTATCACTACATCACCAAGCCCTGGCATCCGGACAATCTTGTTATCACCCTGAAGAATGCTGCCCGCCTCTACCAGTTGCAACAGCAAAATGAGGCGCTTTCGGTCGAACTCAAAATGATGCCGGGGCAGCTGGATCAAAGCCTGGCTGAACGGCGCGCACTGCTGCGGCAGAACTACCAGCGGGAGGATGGCATCATCCGCACCGCCGACAGCTGCATGAATGATATTTGCGAGAAGATCCGAACTGTTGCCCCCTACGATGTGTCGGTGCTGCTCACGGGAGAGTCCGGCACCGGCAAAGAACTGGCGGCGCGAGCCTTGCACTACAACAGCCTGCGCTGGGATCAACCCTTCGTCGTGGAAAACTGTGGCGCACTGCCGGACGAGCTGCTGGAGAGCGAGCTGTTTGGCTACAAGCGCGGCGCATTCACTGGAGCGGTGGAGGATCGCATCGGGCTGTTCGAGCGCGCCAATGGCGGCACCGTGTTTCTGGATGAGATCGGCGATGTCTCCCCCGCGTTTCAGGTCAAGTTGCTGCGTGTGTTGCAGGAAGGGGAAATCAGACCCCTGGGAAGCGGCCGCACCCGGCAAGTGGATGTCCGCATCATTGCCGCCACCAACAAGAACCTGGAGCAAGAGGTTCGCGAAGGGCGCTTTCGGGAAGATCTTTTCTATCGTCTGGCTACAGTTGGTATCTCCATGCCTCCCCTGCGTGAGAGAAAACAGGACGTTTCCGTATTGGCGCGCAGCCTCCTGGATGTCGCCATGCGGGAGCTTGGAAAGGAGGTCGAAGGTTTTACTGAAGAGGCCATCGCCTGTATGCAGGAGTATCACTGGCCGGGGAATGTGCGGGAATTGCAGAATGAAATTCGCCACATGCTGATTACGGCTACGGACAGAGAACTGGGAGCAGACCTGCTTTCCCCGAGAGTGTTGCGGGCGATGCCTGGAGAGGCTCCAGATTGCGGCAGCCTGGCGACCGGACAGGGATCATTGAAGGAACGGGTGGGAATGCTGGAGGCAAGTATCCTGCGTGAAACCCTGATCCGGCACCGGTGGAACAAGAGCCGTGCTGCGAAAGAGTTGGGATTGTCCAGGGTTGGCTTGCGCGCCAAACTGGAACGCTACGGTCTGGAGAAGGTGGAATGCCTGGCGCCTGAAGAAAAAGATGTTGCCGGTTGATTCACCATGAACAGCGATTCCCGAAAAACACACACCAGCCTGTTGCAACAGGCGGGGGTGAAAGTCTCCCTGGAAGCAGACCTGGCCAGTGAGAGCGTATGGATCGACGTGATCCAAAAAATGGATGCGGTTTATGCCGACCTGGTGCGCCATCAAGTAGAGCTCGAACAAAAGAACGCCGAACTGGAACAGACCCAGCAGTTTGTCGCCAGCGTTCTTTCGGCAATGACTGATGTGCTGGTGGTCTGTGACACCAGATCCATAATCCTGGAGGTCAATGCCGCCCTGGAACAGCTTACCGGGTACTCATCCGCATCGATTATCGGCAAGCCACTGGATAGGTTGTTCGGAGCCAGTTCAACAATCATGGCGGAGGCGTTTACCCGGTATTCCGGCAATCATGCGCTCATCGATTGTGAGATGAGTGTGCGCTGCAGCGATGGCAGCAGCACGCCCCTGGCCATGAACTGCTCTCCCCGGTATGACGGCCGGGGACGCCTGGCGGGGGCGGTAATCATTGGCCGTCCCGTGGGTGAACTCCGGCGCGCCTATGAGGAACTCAACCACGCCCACCGCCGGCTTCAGGAGACCCAGCAGCAACTGGTACAGTCCGAGAAGATGGCCTCACTGTGCAGGCTTGTTGCGGGTGTTGCCCATGAATTGAACAACCCAATCAGTTTCATGGTCGGCAATATACATGCGCTCAAGCGTTACGGCACTCGTCTTGCCAGCTACCTCGAAGAGGTGGAAAAACAGATACAAGATCCGCATTTGCAGCAGCTTCGCAAGGAGCTGCGCATCGACCATATCCTGGAGGATATGCGGCCACTGATTGATGGCACCATGGAGGGCGCCGAGCGCGTGAGTGACATCGTTCAGGATCTGGGGCGCTATTCCGGTGCGCAGAGCAAGCCCCCCGAAGAGTTCGATCTGGTGCTGGCGGTCAAGAGGGCGGTTGAGTGGGTGACAAAGGCTGGCCGGATCAAGCCCAGGGTGGAATACCATATGCCGGACAGTCTGCCTTACCTGGGACAGCGGGGGCATTTCCATCAGGTGCTGGTGAATCTGGTTCAAAACGCCATGGATGCCATGAGTGAAGTGGGTGAGGCGGTGCTGGAGATCAGCGTTTCCCAAGAAGAGCAGAGCATATCTATCCGGGTGGCTGATCAGGGGCCGGGCATTCCACCGGAAGATCTGGCCAGGATATTCGACCCGTTTTATACCAGCAAACCTGTAGGGCAGGGAACCGGCCTGGGACTCTATGTGAGCTATGGCCTGGCACAGGAGCTGGGCGGCAGCCTGGAGGCAGGCAACAGATCCCGGGGGGGGGCGGTATTTACCTTGAGAATCCCGTTGAATGGAGTGGATGATGGCGGCTAAAAACCTGCTTTGGCTTCAATCCGGGGGATGTGGCGGCTGCTCCATGTCTTTACTTTGTGCCGAGAGTCCGGATCTACTTACCCAACTGGAGAGCGCCGGTATTCGTCTTTTATGGCACCCCAGCTTGAGTGCAGGAGGGGAGAATGAGCTGATATCACTGCTGGAATCCATCCTGGGCGGTGATACTGCCCTGGATATTCTGTGCGTCGAAGGTTCAGTGATGCAGGGGCCGGCGGGTACGGGGCTGTTCCACCGTCTCGGCGGCAGCGGGCGCCCCATGCGCGACTGGATCGGCGAGCTGGCGGCAGTGGCCCGCCATGTTGTAGCCATAGGCAGTTGCTCTGCTTTTGGCGGCATCTCCGCCGGGGGTGGAAATCCTGGTGAAGCCTGTGGCCTTCAGTATGATGAGGCGACTCCGGGAGGGCTTCTGGGTGCCTCCTTTCGCTCGGGCAGTGGATTGCCGGTGGTCAACATAGCGGGTTGCCCCGTCCACCCCAACTGGATTACCGAAACCCTGATGCAACTGGCGGGAGAGATGTTGATGATCGGGGAGCTGGACCATCTGAGCAGGCCAAGAAGCTATACCGATCATCTGGTGCATCATGGCTGCCCCCGCAATGAGTATTACGAGTACAAGGCCAGCGCCGAACGCTTTTCGGAGCTTGGCTGCCTGATGGAGCACCTGGGCTGTCTCGGTACCCAGGCGAGGGCGGATTGCAATATCCGCCCCTGGAATGGAGGTGGCTCCTGTTTGCGGGGAGGCTACACCTGTATCAACTGTACTGCGCCCGGATTCGAGGAGCCTGGCCATGGCCTTCTGCAGACGGCGAAAATCGCCGGCATACCTGTCGGGCTTCCCTGCGATATGCCCAAGGCCTGGTTCGTGGCTCTGGCGTCTCTCTCCAAGGCCGCGACACCGGAGCGGAT
>JAJRUY010000042.1 GCA_024277555.1 Gammaproteobacteria bacterium
CCGCAACCGCCAACGGCATGGCCAGCAGCAACAACAATATGAAATATCTCATCCTTCCCGCTCCTCTTGTTGTAGCAGCTCGCCCGTAAGCATTTTGATCTGCATCTGGTTGATCATCCACTGATACTGCAACTTGGCCATCTCCAATTTTACTGCTGAAATCTGCACCATGGCATCACCCAGATCAGTGGTGCGCTCCAAGTCATACAGGGCGCGGCTGCGATCAAGATAGAGATCCCTGTATTCCTCGCGCACCTGCAGCTCATTCATTTTTCGGCGCAGGGTGTTTTGCTCCAGCCACAGCTCCAGCACCTGTTGGCGCAGCCTGAGTTCCAGTTTCCCTTTCAATGCCTGGTACTCCAATAGATCCGCCCGCGCCCCGGCTGTTTCTGCATTGCCGCGGCCACCGCTGTATAGCGGCATTTCCAGAACCAGAGCCGCACTAAGTGGGGAAGTGGAACCGGTTTCCCGGTGGTATTGATAGGCTCCGATTTCACCCCGGAGTACCGGGCCATAGCGCTTTTCTGCCGCCGCCAGCATCCGTTCCGCCGCTGCGATACGTTTTCGCAGGGACTGCAGGGAAGCGTTGTTTTGCAATGCCTTTTCTGCAAGAGCTTCCAGCACAGGCAAGTCTGCACCCATGTCCGGCGCTTCCGGGGAAATCAGTTCACTGGGAACTTCCCCAGGACGGTTCAAGGCCAGAGCCAGGCGCAGGCGCATGCTGCGCTGTTTGGCCTCGGTTGCTGTACGGCGGCTCAACGCCTGCTCGTACAAAGCCTGATTTTCCAGTAAATCTATATCTGACAGTTTTCCCAGTTCATGCCGGTTCCTTAAACCATTCAGACGCACATAGGCAATCGCCAGAGCCTCGTTGTCGCGCACATATTCCAGATCGGCAAGGAGTACATCCAGAAAAGCCTTCAACACCCGGATCTGATGGCGCTGCCTTTCACTCAAGCCGTCCCATTGCGCCGCCTCCAGACTGGCCCGGGCAGATTCCTGCCTGGCCCTGGTATAGCCGAAATCATACAGCCGTTTTTCCACCAGCAGCCCCAGCCTGCTATCATTGTTCTGCTGATAGTGCGAAAGCTCTGCCGGTTGCAGATACTGCAAGCGGCCTTCCAGCATGATGCTCAGGTCGTCTCTGCTTTCTTCTGCCAGAACAGTTGCCGCAGCTCCCGCTTCCCTGGCTCTGGCTTCCTCAATGGCAGGGTGATGCACATCCACCAGGCGCAGCGCCTGAGCCAGAGTCAACGGCTGGGGCAATGGCTCTGCCAGGATTGTAGCAGCAACGAGTAACAGCCCGGGTAGTACGAGGACTCTCAGCATTTCAGCGCTTGTACGCCTCCCGCTTGTAGCGGGTGAAACTGGTGTTCAGATATTCTTGTTCCACAATATACTTGCCCAGCAGCATGAATTCTTCACTGTCCTTGGTCGCACCGGTGTAACGTCCGCCCTTGATGGGTTCTCCCTGCAGATCGAAAAACTGGAAAACCGGGGTGGCGCGCACACGCAGCTGCTTGAACGCAAAGTCCTTCATGGTAGTCGGCCTGCCCTTGAAATCTGTAATCTCTATGCCGCCTTCGATGTCCACGCTGAAGATCAGGAAGTTTTCCTTGTAGTAATCCTGCACTTCCGGTTGATTGAGTACCGTGGTTTTCATGCGATGGCAAAACGGACATTCTTCCATCTCGAACATGATGAGAATACCCTTTTTACCCTGTTCACGGGCAGTTTGCAGTTCCTCCGTAAAGTCTCCAAAAGACTGGTCAAAGAAATACTGCTCCGGATCTCTGGGGCTGGCAGACACCCCGGCAAAGGCTACTACCAACACAAACACCAGCAATGCTCTCATGGATTTTCTCCTCCTTCTTTGTTGTAATTCAAGATGAAGCTTTGTATGGATTTGCCGTCAATAAACCCAATCTGGCGGGCAACAACTTTTCCACCCGGAGACACCAGAAAGGTGGTTGGCAAGCCAGGAACCTCACCCAGCACTTCTTGCGGATGACTGCCTACCTGCAATACAGGATAGGACACAAGGTGCTCCTGTACAAAGGCGCGTAGCCTGTCCAGCCCGATATCCTCCATATTCAGCCCCAACACTAGCGCATCCCTGTCCTTGTGGCTATCATGGAAAGCCTCAAGTTCGGGAAGCTCCTCCAAACAGGGAGGACACCAGGTTGCCCAATAATTCACCACCACCCATTTGCCCCGGTAATCTGACAGTTTGTGTATCTTTCCGTCCAGATCCGGGTAAGAAAAATCAACATCCGAGGCTATGGCTGCCGGAACAGATACCAGCAGGCACAAGATGCCAATAGCAATATTTCTGTATCCCCACATCATGTTCTTTAGCATCACTTGGAATCCAGTGCCTATACACTGCTCAAAGCCACTAACCGTAAAACAGTCGCTCCTGCAATACAAACGGTTCTTTTCCTTTTTGGAAGAGCACCAAACCAATACGAACCAGGATGCAAGTGGCAAACCACCAGCAACGTGAAGCCGTTCCTTGATGTTTTGTTGCAGTTACCGATAGTGTTAAGTGAATTCTATCCGTAGAATAGATGCTTTTATCGTGGCTCTGGCTACAGGGGTTATTTTGCGTCAATCCAATAGCCCGAATTAGCCACATGGTCTTATCCGCCACAAACCTGTTCCATCACTTCTTTGTCTGTCATTAAAGACATACCGCAGGAGAAATTTTGGTGAAAAACAAACTGATCATTATGCTTGGACTTCTGCTAGCCGTTACGGTGGCACAAGCTGCTAAAAATCAAACCGACTCACTTCCAAGCATCAGTGATGACCCGCGCACCTTGCGTTGGGCAGGCTGCGGCATCACCAAAAAAGCTTTCATGAAGGAGCTGGCCTCTGAATATGAAAAAATCTATGGTGTGCATTTTGTGCTCGATGGAGGAGGAGCCACCAAAGGTATTCGGCGGGTAAAAGACCGTAGCGTAAACATAGGGGGCTCCTGCAGGCCAAAGATTGCCGGCATAGCGGAAGAGCGCTTTGTGCGCATGACGCCGGTCGCCTGGGATGCCCTTGTGGTCATGGTGCACAAGGACAATCCAGCCTCCAACATCAGCCTGAAACAGGTGAAAGACCTGTATGAGGGAAAGATAACCAACTGGAAGG
>JAJRUY010000043.1 GCA_024277555.1 Gammaproteobacteria bacterium
TGTATCTTCTGGATCAAACCATTCCTCTGCAAAAACGCTACCAGTTTATTCGAGCAAGCATGCGTAAACTTGCCCGGCTGACCAAAACAGTACCCCCGGATAAACCCTGCAAAAATATTTTCTGGCCAATGCTGCTTCTAAGCTACAAAATTCGTAGATGAGCTATCTGAAAAAAACCCTGTATGCATGGATTGACCGCCTGTTCCTGCACGGCTGCACCAGCTACAACTCCCTGGAGGTACGCAAAAGCTGCCGCTCCAAGGCCCAGGCAAGGCAGGTCTTTGCCACCAATGATATCCCCCACGCTGAAGGAGAGATTTTCTTCAATCCCTGGAAAGCCCACCGCTTTGCAAAAAAACATGGCTTTCCCCTGGTGATCAAGCCCAACGTATCCGGCTTTTCCAGGGGCAGCCATTTTCCCATCAATAACTTCTACCAGCTGTGGAAGGCCGCCCTGATGGTCAAAATCTGGTGGCCTGTATCTGTGGTCGAGAAGTACCTGCAGGGAAAAAACTATCGGGTACTGGTTGGCAACAATGCCATTATTTCCGTCATCCGCCGCTATCCTCCTTTTGTTATTGGTGACGGACAGTCCACTATTGCTACCCTTATCGACAAGGAAAACAAGATTCGGGAGGAAATGAATCTGTACCCGGTGATCCAACCCATCCCGAAGAACCGCCAGATATGCCGCTACCTGCACAAACAAGGGTTGAATCTGGATTTCATACCAGACAAGGATCAGCAGGTTACTCTGTTCAACCGCATCTCTCTGGCTCCCGGTGGCGTTGTGGAAACTATAACAATAGACCAGCTCCCCCCTGGCAATCAGGAACTGTTCCTGCATATATTAAAGCTGTTTCATGCCAACATCCTGGGCATCGACGTAATCATGGAAGACGGCATAGAGAAACCCTGGGATATGCAGAAATGCATTTTCCTGGAAGTAAACTCCCGCCCTTTTACCGCCATGCATGATGTGCCACGCTATGGAAAAACTGAAGATCTAAGCGCGCACTTTCAACGCCTGAATATGCTAAACGTCGGGCAGAAGGATACATTCTGATGGCGGGCCAGCTTCCCGCTGCTACGCGCCATTTCTACCGCTTTTTAGGTCTGCATTCTTTCCTTATCGGCCTGTTTCCCTTCTTTATTCCGGTGTTTCTATGGCGGCATGGATATACTCCGGGCGAAATCAGTGCTTTCATCGCCACTACCGGCATGGGTTTTATACTAACGCTGTGGTTGTGGGATCGCGCTCACAAGACCTTGCCGTTGAACTTCATCATCGCCGCGTCTTTCCTGATTGAAGCCACGCTTCTTGCCAGCGTATTCATGATTGAACAGCCCTGGTTTTTGATCATATTCGCATTGATCAATGGCGCCTATAACTGCTTCTTCTGGATTACTCAACGCGCCCTGTTCTTCGAGACGCTGAATGAGACCGATACCGGAAAAAAATTTGGCAACTTTCAGGTGGTGGTAGTCATCATCATCAAGACAGGCGTGCTGTTTGGTGGGCTGTTGCTGGACAAGGCAGGGTATTTGTCGGTTTTTCTGCTCTCTGCCATGATTGGCTTTCTGGGCATGCTTTCCTTTTTTCTGTTTTCAGGATCCATGCAGCTGCCAGCCAGCCTCAGGAAAGAATCTCCGCTGAGTTTCAGCGAACTGCTGCATTTTCGGGACAAATACAGATCACGCCCGGTATTCCTGCTGGATGGGCCTTTCCTGTTTCTGGAAAGTTACTTCTGGATGATTTCCCTGTTTCTCCTCGCTCATGAAAGTTTCTGGAAACTGGGAGTCCTGGTGGTTCTTCTGGGGCTGAGCTTCAGCTTGCTGTTTTACCTGATAAAGAACCGCATCGACCAGATGCCGGCTCAACGAATATATGCCCTTGCCGTTGCCGGTTATTGCATCTCCTGGCTGATGCGTGCCACAGTGGACAATCAGCTTGGCCTCGGCTGGTTGTTTACCACTCTGATTCTTGTCACCTTCTGCACCTCTTTCTTCCGGCTGGCATTCAACAAACGTTTTTTCGATTTGGCCAAACAAACCTCGGCCCACCGCTATCTGTTCCTTAAAAGTTATTACTCCCAGGCATTTATTGTACTGAGCTTTGGCATTGCAGCAGTGGCACTCCAAACTTCAGCAAGCCTTGACCCGGGTTTCCTGCACATCAGCTACATCATTGCCGCCATCCTGACGCCGATTTATTTCATCTACCGCCAGCCCGGCAGGTAATCCCGCTTTTAGGCATGATGTTTTGACATCATGCCCAGCCCGGATATTTCACCAGAACGCTCAGAATGTCGGCGTTTATCTTTACTATTCATTATCTTGCGTTGAATTGAGCCAGGTTACACTTTGTACCCGTCACGCTATCCAGTTTTTCCCGGGATCTTTCCGTCCAGATTGCCCGAACAGCCTGCAAGCCGATGAATGACATCGACTTTTGGCTGCTCGAACAATCTGAACGAAAATCTCTCCGGGAAAAATCTGGATTCCGGTGAAACATGCGGGCTAGACATGATGTTTTGACCTGCCCATCTCAAAGACGTGGATTATGATGAGATGGGTACATCCATCACAGAGCCATAATTGAGAGGACAGGTCATGAAAAAGTCTACCAGTAAAATCGCCACACCAGAA
>JAJRUY010000044.1 GCA_024277555.1 Gammaproteobacteria bacterium
ACCCTGGAAGCCAATCCCGGTGCTGTCGATGCCGACCATTTTGCCGCCTACCGTGCTGCAGGGGTCAACCGGCTTTCCATTGGCGCGCAGAGTTTCAATGCGGTGCATTTGCAGTCCTTGGGGAGAATTCATGGCCCGCAACAGGTACGCCAGGCTGTTGCTGTAGCCAGGGATGCCGGATTCAAAAATATCAACCTGGATCTCATGTTCGGCCTGCCGGAGCAGAGCCCGGAGCAGGCCCTGGGGGATTTGCAGCAGGCTGTGGAGATGGCGCCAGAGCATATTTCCTGGTATCAGCTCACTATTGAGCCAAATACCCGTTTTCACCACCAGCCGCCACCTACTCCCGATGATGAGCTGCTGTGGAAAATCCAGCAAAAAGGACAGGGTTATTTGCGGAAAATGGGCTATGCTCAATATGAGGTTTCCGCTTTTGCAAAATCAAGTGTGGTTGGCAGGCACAATCTCAATTACTGGATGTTTGGTGATTATCTGGCAATAGGCGCAGGCGCACATGCCAAGATCAGCACAGGAAGCGGGGTAATCCGCTATTCGAGAGAGCGCCATCCCGGGGCATATATGCAAACACCCGGGGCCAGGGGAAAGCAACGAGTGCTGGAACCTGGTGACCTGCAACTGGAGTTCATGATGAATGCCATGCGTTTGCATGATGGTGTCTGTGCCGGGGTGTTTGAAGCGCATACAGGCTTGCCCCTGACCGCAATGGTGGGGGGAATAATGCAGGCGCAGGAGCTGGGATTACTGGAAATGGATGCAACCCGGTTGCAACCAAGCGTGAGAGGGCAGGCATTTCTCAATGATTTGCTGATATTGTTTGATCAAGGGTAGTTGGTGACGGGTATGTTCCCTGGGAACAATCCAGGGTAATGAGGCACTGATTGCCGACAGGTGAAAGGTGCAGCTTATGGTTCTTTTTCGTCTTCGTCATTTTTGTTCGTTTACGTCACATCTTGTGGTCGCGGGTTTTGTATTCTGCCTCACCTCTGCGGCAGTTGCTGCCCCGCCAACGGATCTGGATCTTACGTTGGTTACCAATGTTTTGGGAAGCCCGCTTGCCGTCCGCCATGCGGGGGATGGCTCAGGGAGGATTTTTATCGTCACACGCCATGGGAAGATCTATATCCACGACGGGAATCAGCTTTTGTCCACGCCTTTTCTGGATATCTCTGGCCAGATATCTGCTGGTGGAGAAAGGGGGCTGCTGGGGTTGGCATTCCACCCCGATTTTTCCAACAACCGCTATTTTTTCGTCAACTATTCGACGCAGGGAAGCTTGCGCACCCGAATCTCGCGGTTCGAGGTGCCGGTATCAACGCCGAATGTGGCTGATGTGACTTCAGAATATGTATTGCTGGAAGTCGCTCAGCCCTCTTCCAATCACAATGGCGGCGATATTCACTTTGGACCCGATGAGTATCTATATATTGGTATGGGTGATGGTGGCGGTAGCGGTGACCCAGGAGATCGCGCCCGGGATCTTCGTGATCTGTTGGGCAAAATGCTAAGGATTGATGTCAATGGCAGCTCACCAGGCAGCGGTGCTTGTGGCTTGGTCGGCAACTATGGAATTCCTGAAAGCAATCCGTTTGTCAACAACAGCAATGCCTGTGATGAAATCTGGGCCTATGGCCTGCGCAACCCCTGGCGCTGGAGTTTTGATCGCACTACTCATGATCTGTTTATTGGTGATGTTGGCCAGGGAGCATGGGAAGAGGTGGATTTTCAGCCCTCAAGCAATAGCGGGGGAGAATACTATGGGTGGAGTTGCATGGAGGGCAATCATGTGTTCGATGGCAGTCGCTGTGACAATACGCCGATGGTTGCGCCAATCCTGGAATATCCTCATTCAGATGGCTGCTCGATTACCGGGGGTTATCGTTATCGGGGGCCGATTCTGGGAATTAACGGCACCTACATATATGGGGATTACTGCAGGGGCAATATCTGGTTTGCTGAGTTTGCAAACGGCAGCTGGACTTCTACTCTGTGGCGGGATGGAAATTGGTCTATGGATATTTCCAGTTTCGGTGAGGATGAGGTAGGCAATGTTTATGTTGTGGATTTAAGGGGCGATATTTACCGCTTTGACAGTGCATCATCCACCAATGACTGCAGCCTTGCAAACGAGGTCATCACTGGCGCGGTGCAAAACGGCGAAGTGTTCGATTGCGCCGCTTCCCAAAGCATTACCGTGGAAGGTTTTACTGTGGAGGCCGGTGGCCAAGCCTCTTTGCGGGCGCCGGAAGTGCGGTTTGTTACCGATGCCATGAGCCAGATTTCGGTGCAGCAGAACGGAATCCTGCGCGTCATGCCGTGAATTGAGGAGAAGCCTGATGATTGTCCTATACAGATTGTCTGTTGTTTCAGCATTGCTGTGGCTGGCTGCCAGTGTGCAGGCGGCAATGGTGGTGCCCACGGATATCGAGCAACCGGGTACGCAGCCCGAAGAGCTTACAGATGCCATCGTGCCGGTGGGAAATTGCAGCAGTTGCCACAGCAACTACGAGACTACACCATCGGTGGAACCTTGGTACAACTGGCAGGGAAGCATGATGTCCCATGCCGGGCGTGACCCCCTGTTCTGGGCCACCATGGCGATTGCGGAGCAGGATTTTGATGGCTCCGGTGATCTGTGCCTGCGTTGTCATGCGCCCAAGGGTTGGCTCGATGGACGCTCTACTCCCACAGACGGGTCGGCCCTGTTGCCCGGTGACCAGGAAGGCGTGGAGTGTGGCTATTGCCATAGGCTGACCAATCCGGATGATTCTGAGCATCAGGGGGTGCAGAATCCGCCGTATCTGGCCAATGATAGCGGTGATCCAGGCAGTACCCCTGGTGAGGTAAAGGCTTACTACGGCACAGGTATGGTGTCCTTGACGGATACTGCAGGGATACTCGGCCCCTTTGCCGGAATTGACCTCAGCGCCCATGGCCCCACCCAGCAGTCCCGCTTTCACCGTTCCGTGGATTTTTGCGGCGGCTGCCATGATGTTTCCAACCCGGCAGTGGGTGATCTGGCGCACAACCACGGTGCTCAGGTGACAGCAGATGCGGTGGTTGCTGATGGCACCCCCGGCAGTGCCGTTGAGGGCAAGGCGGCGTTCAACAACCCCCCGTACAAATATGGCGTTGTCGAGCGGACCTTCAGTGAGTACAAGGCCAGCCTGCTTTCACAGACGCTGGTTTCCCAATACTCCCAGCTGCCCGCTGAGCTACAGGCCGGCTCAATTGCCAATGCCCGCACTGCCGCCCTGTTGGCGGGTCAGGATGGCAACTACGCTGATGGCACACCACGCTATTTCAGCTGCCAGAGCTGCCATATGTCTCCGGTGGTGGGAAAAGGGGCGGGCGTTCCTGGAGATCCGCCTACCCGCACGGATCTGCCCCTGCATGATTTAACCGGGGGCAACTACTGGGTTCCCCAGGCAATCGAATATCTGGATGGGCTGAGCAAGCTGCGTTTGGGTGGTGGCTTGAGTGCAAGCCAGATTGCAGCTACCCGGGCGGGTGCGCAACGCGCCAGGGGGCAGCTGGAATCAGCAGCCAGCCTGCGAGTGACGGGCAATGTACTCAAGGTGGTCAACCTCACCGGTCACAAACTGATTTCCGGCTATCCCGAAGGGCGGCGTATGTGGATCAACACCAAATGGTTTGACGGGACAGATGCCTTGATACATGAAGATGGCGCCTATGGACCATTGCAGGATGGCAATGGGACTCCGGTAACAGTGGTAGATCCCGCTGATGGCCTGACCAGTATCCAGGTGCGTTCATTGCTGGATCTGTATGACCCCAACACGCGCATCTATGAAGCGCACCACGGTATGACCCAGGAATGGGCTCAGCAGTTGCATGATCTGGGCACGGATGATGGCCTGGTGATTCAGTATGATCGCATTAGCGGCAACCCTGTTCTTACCCTGGGGCAGCTGCGTGGACAGGTAGCGGGCGCTGAAGCGGAAAGCTTCCATTTCGTGCTGAACAACACGGTACTGAAGGACAACCGCATTCCGCCCTGGGGAATGGCCCATGAGGCCGCCCGTCAGCGCAATATCCTGCCCGTGCCTGCTGCGCAGTATGACGGAAACCCGCAAGAGGAGTTTCGTTACTTCGACGTATTTCCCCTGAACCCTCCTGCTGGCGCCGCCCGGGCGGAAATCAACCTGATGTAGCAGCCAACCAGTTGGGAGTACATCCAGTTTCTCTATCTGTCCAACGACGGCTCAGTGGAGTTTCTCAAGGATGAAGGCAAGAATTTGCTGCAAGCCTGGCTGCATACCGGCATGGCGGAACCCCATGTCATGGCCAGTACTGCCTGGGCGCCTGCGGGTTGCAGCGGCGATGGGGTGAATGCGGATATCGCCAACTGGATTTTCGTGGATGCTCGCACCTGCAGCGCCAGCAATACCATTGTGGCCCCCGGGGTGCTGGTGGATGAAGGGGCGCATTTGATGCTGGTATCTCCATCCGTCAGTCTGGGCGCAGAATTTGCAGTGGAAGAGGGAGCGCAACTGACGGTGCGGTGATTTTCCAAGGCAACCGGTAACCAGGCTGATTGCCCGCAGGCCCATGCCCAAGGGAAAATAGCACTTGAAATTTCCCCTGTGCTTCCCTAAAATGCGCGGTTCTGTGGCGCCGTTGCGCTATTTTATCGAAAATTTCTAGAGCGGCCAGAGGCCGGAGACGGATATGAAAGCGGACATCCATCCTGACTACAATGACATCAAGGTTACTTGCAGTTGCGGTAATATCTTTGAAACCCGTTCTACCATGGGTAAAGACCTGAGCATTGAAATATGTTCTGCCTGCCACCCTTTCTATACCGGGCAGCAGAAGATTATGGATACCGCAGGTCGTGTGGACAAGTTCCGCAAGCGCTACGCGCGCTGATTGGAGCAACACGCCAGCAAAAGGGCGCCCTCGTGGCGCCTTTGTTATTTCCAGGGATGGAATGGCCGGTAATTGCTTCCTGCATTATCGGCACTTCCGCCGTCCGTGGCGGTCGTATGCCGCAGGAGCCAGGGATGGCGGTGCGGTGCATTTCCAGGGATGGAAGTGCGGCTCGTTTTCAAACCGGCGGTGTGCCGCCAACCGGAGATATATTCTAATGAGTAAAGATGCTGATGCGGATATCAATCAGGCTGCCCTGGAATATCACCAGTATCCGGTGCCGGGCAAGATCAGTGTCGAGCTGACCAAATCCACAGCTTCACAGCGGGATCTGGCCCTGGCCTATACGCCGGGCGTGGCTGAACCGGTAAGGCGCATTGCCGAAAACCCGGAAGACGCCTACAAATACACCGCCAAGGGAAACCTGGTGGCGGTGATTACCGATGGTACTGCGGTGCTGGGGCTGGGGCGCACCGGGGCGCTGGCTGGCAAGCCGGTAATGGAAGGGAAGGCGGTGCTGTTCAAGCATTTTGCCGGTATCGATGTATTTGATATCGAGGTAAATGCAGAACGTCCCAATGAATTTATCGATACCGTGGTGCGCATCGCTCCGACCTTCGGCGGCATCAATCTGGAAGATATTGCGGCGCCTCATTGTTTCGAGATTGAGCAGGCACTGGTGGCTCAGCTGGATATTCCAGTGTTCCATGACGACCAGCATGGCACCGCCATCATCATTGCTGCCGGATTGCTGAACGCTCTGGAAATCCAGGGCAAAGCCCTGGAGGATGTGCGTATCGTGGTGCTGGGGGCAGGGGCTGCCGGCATTGCCTCCGTGCGCCTGCTATGCACCATGGGCGCCCGGCGCAACAATATTCTGGTTCTGGATCGTCAGGGCGTGATCCACACCGGGCGCGAGAATCTCAATCCCTTCAAGTTCAGCGTGGCGGCGGATACAGACAAGCGCAGCCTTGGGGAGGCCATGGAGGGGGCGGATGTGTTCATCGGGGTTTCCGGGCCGGATCTGGTAGCGCCGGAGATGTTGGCTTCCATGGCGGAACGGCCGGTGGTGTTTGCCCTGTCCAATCCGGTACCGGAAATACGCCCGGAAGCGGCTCGGCAGGTGCGGAATGACCTGATTATGGCCACGGGCCGGTCTGATTATCCCAATCAGGTCAATAATGTGCTGGGATTCCCCTTCATATTTCGCGGGGCGCTGGATGTGCGAGCCAGTTGTATAAACGAGGCTATGCAGATTGCGGCAGTGCAGGCGCTGAAAAACCTTACACATGAGCCAGTTCCGCAGGACGTGCTGGACGCCTATGGACTGAGCCAGCTCAGTTCCGGAGTGGACTATATCCTGCCCAAGCCCCTGGATACGCGGCTGCGTGATGTTATTCCGCCTGCGGTGGCGAAAGCGGCGATAGAAAGCGGTGTGGCTCTTGGTTCCTGGCCTGATCACTATCCGCCGATGAATAGCCTCATCTGAACGGTTTGCCCTCTTCCTGCTATGCTTGGTGCACAAATTGACAGGAGGAAAAACAATGCATAAAGTAGTGATAATGGGGGCTGGCCGGGTTGGGGAGACCACGGCCTTGATTCTTGCAAAGCAGGAAATATGCAGGGAAATCATGCTTATAGACATCTGCGAGGATGCTCCCCAAGGGGTGGCGCTGGACATTATCCAGACGTCGCCTTTTTTCAATTTCGATACCCTGGTGAAAGGCAGCAATGATGCCTCTGATCTCGCTGACGCTGATCTGGTGGTGATTACCGCCGGTATCCCGCGCAAGCCTGGAATGTCCCGCTCGGACGTGCTGGAAACCAATGTGGCCATTATTGACGGTATTGTGGATGATATTTTGCAGTATGCGCCAAATGCCATGATCCTGGTAGTGAGCAATCCGGTGGATGTACTCACCTGGCGGGTATGGCAGCGCACGGGATGGCCCCGGGAGCGGGTTTTCGGGCAGGCCGGCGTGCTGGATGCCTCACGCATGGCCACATTTATTGCCATGGAAACCGGGTTTTCCAGCCGGGACATCACCACTATAGTATTGGGTGGGCATGGTGACAGTATGGTGCCAGTGCCAAGATTTTGTACAATCAACGGTATTCCAATTAGTCATTTTATCAGTGCGGAGCGAATACAGGATATAATCCAGCGCACCCGCGAAGGTGGGGCGGAAATACTGGCGCTGCGCAAAAACTCCAGCGCCTATGACGCCCCCGGAGCATCTGTGGCGGCAATGGTGGACGCCATCAGCCACAATCGCAAACGCCTGCTGCCCTGTGTGGCGATTCTGCAGGGCGAATACGGGCAGGCGGATATTGCCATGGGTGTGCCCTGTGTCCTGGATGAGCAGGGGTTGACCGAGGTCCTGGAGCTGGATCTGAACGCAGAGGAATCTGCCTTGTTCCAAGACTCTGCCGCCGCAGTTAGCCTGGATATTGACAGGCTGGGAACCTGAATCATCCGGATTCGGGCTAGAACAACAACAAGATTCGGAGTCATGTAATGTCTGACAAGAAAGCAAACCTGATCCTTCAGCCTTCCGGTGTGTCTCATGAGCTTGGCGTGATTTCGGGAACGGAAGGGCCGGATGCCATTGATATTTCCAGGCTGTACGGTGAGGCAGGGGTTTTTACCTACGATCCGGGGTTTGTATCTACCGCCAGCTGCCACAGTTCCATTACCTATATCGACGGCGACGAAGGCATTCTTCGTTATCGTGGTTATCCCATCGAACAGCTGGCGGCAAAGAGCACCTTTATCGAGGTGGCCTATCTGCTGTTGTATGGAGAGTTGCCTGAAGCCAATCAACTGTCTGACTTCAACGGCATCATTACCCGCCACACCATGGTGAACGAGGCTTTGCTACGCTTTTTTGAAGGCTATCACTATGACGCCCATCCCATGGCCATGATGGTAGGGGTAGTTGGTTCCCTGGCTGGTTTCTATCACGATTCCCTGGATATTTTCGACCCCCGGCAGCGGGATATCTGCGCCCACCGGCTGATAGCCAAGATTCCCACCATTGCTGCAGCCTGCCACAAACACAATATCGGCGAGCCGGTCATGTATCCGCGCAATGACCTGGGCTATTCCGCCAATTTCCTGCAATTGCTCAAGGGCACGCCCTGTGAGGATTATGAAGTGGATCCCCTGGCGGAGCGGGCGCTGGATTTACTGTTCATCCTGCACGCGGATCATGAGCAAAACGCCTCCACATCCACCGTGCGGTTGGCGGGCAGTTCCGGCGCCAATCCCTTTGCCTGTGTGGCTGCCGGTATTGCTTCTCTGTGGGGTCCTGCTCATGGAGGGGCCAACGAAGCTGTATTGACCATGCTGGAAGAAATTGGCAGTGTGCGAAATATCGACAAATATATTGCCAGGGCCAAGGACAAGGATGACTCCTACCGTCTCATGGGTTTCGGGCACCGGGTGTACAAGAACTATGATCCACGGGCGCGCATCATCCGCGAAGTCTGCCATCTGGTGCTGGAAAAACTCGCGGACAGCAACAACCCGTTGTTCGAACTGGCCCTGAAGCTGGAAGAAATCGCTACCAATGATGAGTACTTTCTGGAGCGGAAGCTCTATCCCAACGTGGATTTCTATTCCGGCATTATCTACCGCGCCCTGGGCATCCCGGACAACATGTTTACGGTGATGTTCGCTATCGCCCGCACTGTGGGTTGGATATCTCACTGGACAGAAATGGTGTCCGATCCCCAGCTCCGTATTGGTCGCCCACGGCAAATCTATGATGGCGCGCCAAAACGGGATTATGTTCCCATGGGGGAGCGGGGCTAGCCCGGAAATTTCACCCGGGAGTTCGGTGATCGTGCCGGTGTTGCTGCCCAGAGCCGATACTTCCTCAATCATCAATAGCTTGGCTATTGATTCAATCGAAAATTCGTCTCTGGGCAGCAACACCGGCGCGAGGGCGGACTCAGCGAACTCGCAGTTACACTTTGTGTTTTGCTAATATTCCATCTATGTCATTTAATAACAAACACTTAATTTCATTTTTCAGCAACCGGGTGAATTTTTCGAGCTAAAACAGCTCATCCGGCTCAACATTGGAGTCGCTGTGCTCTCCGGTATTTTCGGTCGGGATGTCGACGCTGACTTCTTCCGATACCGGTGGTTCATTGCCGGGGCGGAAGATCTCGAACATGCTGTCCGGGTGGTTGCCTGCTACCTGCAAGCCGGTGTTTTTGTCGATGCGCACCGTTACCAGGGAAGAGGGCATTACGGGCGGATTATCAGGAATGTCTTCCAGCGCCACTTTCATGAATGCGATCCATGCAGGCAGAGCCACGCGACCGCCGACTTCACCCTTTCCCAGCTTGCTGTTGTCGTCAAACCCGGTCCAGACGGTAGTCACGATGTGCTGGTTGAAACCGGAGAACCAGGCATCGCGCTGTTCATTGGTGGTGCCGGTCTTGCCCGCCAGATCGCTATGTCCCAAAGCCCGGGCGCGTATGGCTGTGCCGCGGGTGATGACATCCTGCATCATGGAGTACATGATATAGCGGTTCTCTTCTGACAGGGTGCGCGGTGCCTGGCGGCAATCCTCGCATTCCCCTGCGATCAGGGGGTCTGCTTCAAAGATGGTTTCACCGTTCTTTTCGATGCGCTGAATAAACCATGGCTCGATAAGATAGCCGCCGTTGGCCAGCACGGCGTACGCCCGGGCCATTTGCAGCGGGGTAACCTCCCCGCTTCCCAGCGCCAGGGACAGGGTGTGGGGAAGCTGATCCGGGTTGAACCCGAAGCGTTGGGCATGTTCCAGGGCATGGGCAATGCCCATTGCACGCAGCAGGCGGATGGACACCAGGTTGCGTGATTTGGTCAACGCCCAGCGCAGCCGGGTGGGGCCGTAGAATTTGCCGCTGTAGTTCTCCGGCCGCCAGGTGTCATCATCACCGTTGTTTTCCATCACTACCGGCGCATCGTTGACGAGACTGGCGGCGGTGTAGCCTGCTTCCAGCGCAGCAGAGTAGATGATTGGTTTGAACCCGGATCCTGGCTGACGCCTGGCCTGAATGGCGCGATTGAACTTGCTGCTGTAAAAGTTATAGCCTCCGACCAGTGCATTGAGAGAACCGTCAACGGGATCCAGGGATACCAGAGCGCCAGCCGCCGCAGGTATTTGTGACAGTTGCCAGTAATCGTTTCCTTCATCATCCTGTTGCTTTCGGACACGCACCAGGTCGCCGGTTTTCAGGATGTCCGAGGCGGTTTTGGGTTTGGCGCCGCGGTGGTTCTCATCTTCGTATGGTCGCGCCCAGCTCAGCCCTTTCCAGCCGATCTGAATGGTTTGCCCCTTTCCCAGATAGGCCTCGGTGCTTTTTTCTTCCACGCTGGTGATGATTGCCGGGAGCAATTGCTGCACC
>JAJRUY010000045.1 GCA_024277555.1 Gammaproteobacteria bacterium
GATGCCATCAGTCATACAGGCGCGGTGTTTTTTGCCGGAGTGCGGATGGACAGGCAGCATGGCTTCGGCCATGGCATCACCAATCTGGGACTGCGTTACTACGGGAGTTCGGATGACCTGAATCCCGGCTCCAGCGACCAGTTCGTGATTGCCGATCTCAAGACTGCGATCCTGTTCCATCCCTGGGCTGGCATATATCCCGTGCTGGAGCTTACCTATCTGGGGGATTTTTCCGATATGAACCAGCTTACCTTGCACCCGGGACTGGTGTTGCCCCTGGGCAAGAATATCGACCTGAAAGCCGGAGCGGCGATTGGCCTGGGGGGCAATGGTAATGAGTTTGGCGGCCATGCCCAGGCCGTTTTCCGGTTTTAGGCCGCAGGTTTCTGTGCGAGAGCTTCCTGATTTTTCCGCGGCGAGGGTGCTGGTGGCCGGCGACCTGATGCTGGATCGCTACTGGCATGGCGCCACCGAGCGCATTTCCCCGGAAGCGCCGGTGCCCGTGGTGCATGTGCGGGAGGAAGAAGGGCGCGCCGGTGGTTGCGGCAATGTGGCGGTGAACATTGCCGCACTGGGCGGCGAGGTGGCGCTGCTGGGACTGGTGGGAGATGATCCCGCGGCAGACAGCCTGCAGCACGGCCTGGAACAGGTCGGAGTGCAGACTCATCTATTCCGGGAACCAGCCTACCCCACCATCACCAAGCTGCGGGTCATCAGCCGTCATCAGCAGTTGATCCGCCTCGATTTTGAAGACGGTTTTCCTGATTACGATTCCGCAGCCATGCTGGAGCAATTTGCATCCATGCTGGCGGATTACGATGTGGTGGTGTTGTCTGACTATGGCAAGGGCACCCTGGCCCGACCCCAAGCCTGGATAGCGCACGCCAAGGCGGCAGGCGTGCCGGTGCTGGTCGATCCCAAGGGCCGGGATTTTCGCCGCTATCGGGGCGCCAGCCTCATCACCCCCAACTGGGCCGAATTCGAGGCGGTCGCCGGTGCCTGTGGCGATCAGGCCGATCTGGAATCTGCAGCCGGGATGCAAATAGCCGACTGTGAACTGCAGCACTTGCTCATTACCCGTGGCGAGCAAGGCATGAGCCTGTTCAGCCGTAATGGCCAGAGCCACCATCTTCCCACCCGCGCCCAGGAGGTTTTCGATGTTACCGGCGCCGGTGATACGGTCATCGCCACCCTCGCCGTGGCTTTGGCGGCAGGGCAATCCATGGAGGCAGCCACCGCCCTGGCCAATCTGGCTGCGGGTATTGTGGTGGGCAAGTTGGGTACCGCCAGCGTCAGCGCCAGGGAACTGGAACAGGGTCTGCAGGAGCAGCGCCTGGCAGAACACGGCGTGGTTACGGAAGATACCCTCATGGATCTCGTGGCCGCTGCCCGTAACCGCGGCGAGCACATCGTTTTCACCAACGGTTGTTTCGACCTGCTGCACGCCGGTCATGTCACCTATCTGGAACAGGCCAGCCGCCTGGGTGACCGCCTCATCGTGGCGGTGAATGTGGATGAAACCGTGCGCCGGCTCAAGGGGTCTGAACGCCCCGTGAACCCCCTGGCCAACCGCATGCATGTACTGGCCGCCCTGGGTTTCGTCGATTGGGTGGTGCCTTTTGCCGAAGAAACACCGGAGCGCCTGATCTGCCGCCTCCTGCCCGATCTGCTGGTCAAGGGGGGCGACAACGATCCGGATGCGATCCCCGGCGCTTCCTGTGTGCGCGAAGCCGGAGGCGAGGTGCGGGTACTGGATTATATCGATGGAGTTTCCACCACCTCTATCGTGGACAGCATCAAGCAGGGTTCGTGAACGCGCTAAAGCTGGATTTGCTGATATTCGGTGGCGGCATTACCGGTCTTTGGACATTGCTGCGGGCGCGGCAAGCCCGATACCGGGTGCTGTTGCTGGAATCCGCCGCCCTTGGCGGAGTGCAGTCTATCGCTTCCCAGGGCATTATTCACGGCGGCACCAAATATGCCCTCAAGGGCGGCATCTCGGATTCCGCCCAGGCCATTGCTGCCATGCCCGGCATCTGGCGGGATGCCCTGGCGGGAAAGGGAGAGGTGGATCTATCCGCCGCCAGAGTGCTTTCTTCACATCAGCACCTGTGGTCCAGCGGCGGCATCAGTTCTTCCCTGGCCGGTGTTTTTGCCAGCAAGCTCATGCGCAGCCGGGTTGCCCCTGTTGCCAGGGCGCAGTTTCCTCCTCCTTTTGATGCCCCGGATTTTCGCGGCAGCCTTTATCAGCTCCAGGAGCCGGTGCTGGATACCGCCTCCCTGATGCGGACGCTGAGGAAACAGGCTCTGCCCGTCTGTTACCAATACGATCCGGGAAAGCTGCAAATAGATGGCGGCAAGCCGCAAATCGGGCAACTGCGCCTGGAACCCCGGCGGGTGCTGCTGG
The DNA here is from genome assembly GCA_024277555.1 of Gammaproteobacteria bacterium. GTDB lineage: Bacteria > Pseudomonadota > Gammaproteobacteria > Chromatiales > Chromatiaceae > Thiolapillus. The sequence continues at coordinate 2,408 of JAJRUY010000045.1, forward strand.
CGGCAGGGGAAGGCAATGCCCGGCTGTTAGAGCGCTGGGGGGCAAAACGTCCACAGATGCAAACAAGATCCCTGCACATGGTGATGCTGAAGGGACGGCTGCCAGCCATGTATGCCCACTGTCTGGGCGCCAGCAGCAATCCCCGCCTGACCATTACCAGTTACCCCCTGGAAGATGGCGAAATGATCTGGTATCTGGGCGGGCAACTGGCGGAAGAGGGCGTGACGCGCACTCCGGCGCAGCAGATCGCAACGGCCAAATCCGAGCTGGCGAAGCTCTTGCCCTGGATGAATTTCTCGTCCATGGCCTATTCCACCCTGGAAATTCAGCGTGCCGAAGTGGCCACTGCAGGGGGCAAGCGCCCAAATGACTGTTATCTGGGAGAGGAAAAGCAGCTACTGGTGGCCTGGCCGACCAAGCTGGCCTTTGCTCCCCGGTTGGCGGATCTGGTGCTGCAGCAGCTCCGGAAAGATGGACTGAAGCCAGGAGAAGAAGGGCTCCCCGCTCTCTCCCTGCCGCATCCGCCGCCGGCACGCCTGCCGTGGGAACAGGTGGCAACATGGAACTGAGAAATCTTGGCGATACTGGCATCCAGGTCAGCCCCCTGGGACTGGGTACGGTAAAATTCGGGCGCAACCAGCAGGTAAAGTATCCTTCCTCGTTCGAGATTCCCGATGACGACACCATGGCGCATATCCTTGGGGTGGCCCGGGAGCTGGGCATCAACCTGCTGGACACGGCGCCTGCCTATGGCGTCGCCCAGCAGCGCCTGGGCAGGTTGCTGCCAGGCTCGAGGCAGGACTGGGTGATTGTTTCCAAGGTGGGGGAGATTTTCGAACAGGGCCGTTCGCGCTTTGATTTCAGTCATGCCCATACCCTGGCCTCGGTAGAGCAGAGTCTGCGGGAACTGAACACTGATTATCTGGACTGTGTGCTGATTCATTCCGATGGTGATGATCTGCGGATTCTGGAGCAGGCGGGGGCGCCTGATGCCTTACGCGAACTCAAGGAAAAAGGGCTGATCCGCGCCCATGGCATGTCGTCCAAAACCGTGCCGGGGGGGCTGAAGGTGGTAGAGGAGATGGACGTGGTGATGGCCACCGCCAATCTTGAATACGATAAAGAGCGTCCGGTGCTGGAAGCGGCAGCCCGGCGGAACAAGGGGGTGCTGGTGAAAAAAGGCCTGATGAGCGGACATGTGCAGGGCATGGAGGCCGTGCGTGCATCCATGGCGCATGTGTTTTCCCTGCCTGGGGTGAGCAGCATGATTATCGGTACCATCAATGAACGGCATCTGCGGCAGAATGTTGCGCTGGTGGATTCGTTGCCATGAGGCATTTGTACACCCTGGTTTTGTATTTGCTGCTGCCAGGGGTAATGGTTCGCCTGTTATGGCGCAGCATCAAGTCGCCGGGATAC
>JAJRUY010000046.1 GCA_024277555.1 Gammaproteobacteria bacterium
GGCGGAACAACAGGCCAGGCCGGCGCGATCCGTCATGGCATCGCCCGCGCCCTGCTGGAATACGATGAAGAGCAACGCGCCACACTGCGCCAGGCAGGCTACCTGACCCGTGATGCACGCATGGTGGAGCGCAAGAAAGTGGGTCTGCACAAGGCCCGCAAGCGTCCCCAGTACTCCAAGCGTTAAATCACCCCCCTATCCGTCCTCCCCGCTCTTCGGGGAGGACAAGCCAGCCCCATTCCCAATATTCGTAACATTTGTAACTTTTTTGCAACAAGAGCAATAATGTGATTTTTTTACAAATAGGTGTTGCTTTATTGTAAAAAAGCAACTATTATCGCTCTTGCTTAGACATGTTTTTAAACCTAAATTATTTAGCGGAGTATTCCAAATGAAAAAGAAGCTTCTAGCATTGGCAGTCGCTGCAGCCCTGCCTATGGTTTCTCAGGCTGCTACAGCTGATGTGACCATTTATGGTAAAGTTCACACCTCTATCGATTTTATCGACCCTGATGCTGGCGACAGCATCTATGACGTAACCAGCCGCTTTTCCCGTCTCGGTTTCAAAGGTTCCGAGGATCTGGGCGATGGCCTGAAACTGATCTGGAAAATGGAAACCGGCTACAACACCGCTGAAGGCGGTTTCACCAGCGGTCGTAACACCTACATCGGCCTGGCCGGTGGCTGGGGTACTTTCCTCTATGGTAGGCATGACACCCCACTGAGAATGTCCACCGGCAAACTGGACGTCTTCGGTGATGAGATGGCTGACTACAACGCAACTGCTGGGTTTATCGATGTCCGCGCCAGCGATGCAATCGCCTATGTTTCTCCTTCTTTCTCCGGCCTGACTCTGATCGGCGCAGTGGTTCCTGATGCTGACTACGACGGTACCGGTGACTTTGGTGGCGCTTACTCCGTAGCTGCAATGTACAGCAACGGCGGCTTGTTTCTGGCAGCTGCCTGGGAGCAACTGGATGACCTGGTCGGTGGTGCTGACGCCACTCACTGGCGTATCGGCGCTGGCTTTGACATGGGTGATTTCCACATTGGCGCAGTTTACGCTGACCAGAGCGACCTGACTGCCACCGACAACTACACCGTCAACGGCTCCTACAAGTTTGGCAACAATAAACTGAAAGCCATGTGGTCACAAATCGACCCAGACACTGGCAGCAAGTCTGATGCATGGGCGATTGGCCTGGATCACAACTTCAGCAAGCGTACCAAAGTGTACGTTCAGTATGCTGATTCCGAGCATGGCCTGATGACCACCAATCCTGATGGCGAGCAGTCCGGCCTGTCCCTCGGCATGGTTCACAAGTTCTGATCAGAGCCTGACCGAGGTAGTTATATAGGCGCTGTTGCAGCGTACATATAATCCGAAAGGGGAAGCGTGAAAGCGCCTCCCCTTTTTTATTGCTCGTCCGCAGGACAAATACGAAGGCGATTGGTTACAAAGATCAGCCGGATGCTTCCCACTCGCCATTCCTGCGCAGGCAGGAATCCAGAGCTACGAAGTGCCGGATGGTTCGGTAAATTCGTTCAATGGATTCCTGTCTCGGCTCCGACCTCCTGCTTCGCTCTCGACAACTGTTCCTTGCGTTGTTCTACCTTCGCCCATCCTTGGGGATCCACTGGAAATGTTCCATACATTTCCAGCATTCCCTCCATCCCTGGAGGTCCACTGGAAATGTTCCATACATTTCCAGCATTCCCTCCATCCCTGGAGGTCCACTGGAAATGTTCCATACATTTCCAGCATTTCCTCCATCCCTGGAGGTCCACTGGAAATGTTCCATACATTTCCAGCATTTCCTCCATCCCTGGAGGCCCACTGGAAATGTTCCATACATTTCCAGCATTTCCTCCATCCCTGGAGGTCATGACGGAAGCAATAAAAAAGCCACGAACAGTCAAATGGCTGTTCGTGGCTTTTGTCCCAAAGGATATTTTATTGCGGCAGCATGATTTTTGCGCCAGATTCAGATCCAAGAATCAGCACATCTGCCGGGCGATGTCCAAAAATCCCTACCGTCACCACCCCGGCAAGCTGATTGATCGCTGTCTCCAGCTTCACCGGTTCCATAATCTCCAGGTTCTCCACATCCAGAATGATGTTGCCGTTGTCAGTAACGAAGTTCTCACGCCATACCGGGGTTCCACCCAGCTTGACCAGCTCCCTGGCCACATAACTGCGCGCCATGGGAATCACTTCCACCGGCAGGGGAAACTGGCCCATCGCATGCACCAGCTTGCTTTCATCGGCAATGCAAACAAATTTTTTGCTGGCAGCAGCGATGACCTTTTCACGGGTCAGCGCACCGCCCCCGCCTTTGATCAGGTGCAGCGAATAGTTGGATTCATCCGCACCATCGACATAGATTTCCAGTTCTCCCACGGCATTCAGGTCAAATACCTGCATACCGATCTTTTTCAGTCGTTCGGTTGAGGCTTCCGAGCTTGACACCGCTCCCTCATAGCGGCCTTTTACTTCCGCCAGCAAATCAATGAAATGATTGACGGTCGATCCCGTTCCAATACCGAGCACACCACTGGCAGGCAGATATTCCAGCGCGGCTTCCGCCGCCTGGCGCTTTAATTCATCTTGAGTCATGACTGCTTTTCTCCTTTTTTATGTCTTGCAATAAGTTACCATTACAGCATTGAAAACACCATTGCCATTGACCCTTCAAGGCTGTACTGATGTCCCGTAATTATCTGGAAAGAATTCTTCGCGCCCGAGTATATGACGTTGCAAAGGAAACACCTTTGGAATTCATTCCGCGGTTGTCTGCCCGCCTGAACACCAGCATCTGGCTCAAGCGTGAAGACATGCAGAGCGTTTTTTCCTTCAAGCTGCGCGGCGCCTACAACAAGATCTACAACCTGTCCGAAAAGCAGAAACAAAAGGGCGTAATCGCAGCTTCCGCCGGAAATCACGCCCAGGGCGTGGCCTTGGCTGGAAAACGGCTGGGCGTGCCCGCACTGATCATCATGCCCACTACAACGCCACCAATCAAGGTGCAAACTGTGCGCAACCTGGGAGCCAAGATTGTTTTGCACGGCGACTCCTATGATGACGCTTATGAGTACGCCCGTTCTCTGGAAAAGAAAAAGGGTCTGGTGTTCGTACACCCCTTCGATGACCCGGATGTGATCGCCGGGCAGGGAACAGTGGCCATGGAAGTGCTGCGCCAGCATGAGGATCCTATAGAAGCTGTTTTTGTCCCCGTAGGCGGCGGAGGGCTGATTGGCGGCATGGCCGCCTATATCAAGCGGGTGCGGCCGGAAATTCGCGTCATTGGCGTCGAGCCGGAAGACACGCCCACCTTGCAGCGCGCCCTGAAAGCAGGCCGCAGGGTAACCCTCAAGCAAATTGGCCTGTTTGCCGATGGCGTAGCGGTA
>JAJRUY010000047.1 GCA_024277555.1 Gammaproteobacteria bacterium
AGTTCCGTCTGAGTTTGTGGCTCTGGCTGGGTGGTCTGGCGGTGGCGCTGTTGCTTGTTCAGGCAATGGTTCTGCGTTGGGGGCTACGCCCCTTGCGTCAGGTTGAGGCGGATCTGAAAGCCATTCAAGGCGGACAGACACGGCGCTTGCGCTCCGCATATCCCAGGGAGCTGCAAGGGCTTACTTCCAGTTTGAATGCGCTCATGGAACATGCCAGGGCGGTTCAGGAACGCTACCGAAACAGTCTGTATGACCTGGTGCATAGCCTCAAAACGCCCATGGCATATCTTGGTTCGGTGCTGCAGGATAAAGAGACATCAGGTGAGCAGCTGCGGACTGTGACAGTGGAGCAGTTGCAGCGCATGGATCATATTGTCCAGCACCAACTGCGCCGAGCAGCAGTGGCTGCACGCACGACATTGGTAAACCCTGTGGCGGTAGCACCGGTTGTGGAGCGCCTGTTGAGCACTTTGGAAAAAATCTATGTGCACAAGGAATTGGAAGTTGTGCAATCCTTGAATCCAACAGCCGTTTTTCGTGGTGATGAAGCAGACCTGATGGAGGTGTTGGGAAACCTTCTGGAAAATGCATTCAAGTATGCGAATACTAAAGTAAAGGTAAGTGTGGATATCAATAGTGGATTGCTTATAAGGATCGAGGATGATGGGGCGGGAATTTCCCCAGAGCAATGGGACTCCGTTCTTCAAAGGGGAAAGAGGATTGATGAAACTGTACCAGGGCAGGGTATTGGCCTGGCAGTGGCGAGTGAAATCATCACTTTGTACGGAGGTGTGCTGGAGGCGATGGAGGCAGAGACTGGTGGCCTGAAGCTATGTATGCGCTTTCCAGCTACAGATCCCACACTGGTTCCAACCGCTTAGGAAATGTTTTGTGGAGGCGGTCAGAAAACCATATTTGAGTGATGGTGTTTGGATTTGGCTATTGCTACAATCGCGCCACTCGTAGCATTCCTGCTTTTACTTTAATAAAGGGACAGTTCATTGGATAGCAAAAACAAAATCATTTTTCTAGGCCTTTTTTTCTGCTACCTGATTGCTATTCCCGTTTCTGCAGCAGCGTTGACCATGAGCGATGCGATCAGTAAATCCGGACAGCAACGGATGCTCAGCCAGCGCATGGTTAAGGCCTACGCGCTGGTGGGGAAAAACACAATGCTGAGTGCGGTGAAGCAAATGGACGACACCATTAACCTGTTCGATCAAAATCTGGAGCAATTAAAGCTTTTTGCCCAGACTCCGGAAGAGATGAAAACTCTTGGAAAAATGGACAGATTGTGGAGTGCTTACAGGTTGCTGATAAAAACCCGGCCCAATTTGCAACAGGCACCCCAGGTGAATGCCATCGCAGACAGGATGCTGAATTATTCCGATCAGCTTGTGCTGTTGCTGGAAAAGCGCTCCGGTACCGGCAAAGGGCATTTGATCAATGTCTCTGATCGCCAGCGAATGTTGTCGCAAAGAATAGCCAAATACTATGTATTCAAGGCATGGGGGCTGGACAATGAGCAGTATAGTGCCGAATATGACAAGGCAGTAAAAGAATTTAGCGATGCATTGGTGGGGCTGCAAAAAGCACCCGAAAATAATTCAGACATTAATGCCGCCCTGAAGAAAGTCGAATCTGACTGGAAAATTTTCAAGATCAGTTTTAGCCTGCAAGGAAAGAATTTCATTCCTTCTCTGGTGACGCGCTCGCTGGACAGTATCCTCTCGCAGATGAACTATGTTACGGCCCTGTATGTTGGGATATATTGATTTGCCGGGTTAATAACCAGAGAATCATCAAATACAAAGTCGGCTTGCTGAACCCGGCAGAGGAACTGAACTACTACATTTGAAGGCAGGCGATGAAGTTTCTGAATGGCATCACCCTGTTGTTGATTTATCAGCTCGCAGGAGAGGTCGGTGTGCAATTGTTGCATTGGCCTGTTCCCGGGCCAGTGCTGGGTATGCTGTTGTTGTTTCTGACCCTTCTTTTGCGCAAGGGAATTGCGCCTTCTGTTGGTGCCGCCTCCACCGCTCTCCTGAGCCATTTGTCCCTGCTTTTCGTGCCGGCAGGAGTAGGCATGATGGTGCATTTTGAGCACCTGGCCAATGAATGGTTGCCGATTGTTGTTGCACTGGTGCTTGGTACAGTTGTGACCATGGCGACCAGCGCTTTGGTGATGCAAGGAGCCAGCCGCCTGTTTTCATCGGAGACATACAGAGATGGCTGATGCTGATCTGGCAACTCTGTGGGTGTATCTTTCGGCTTCTCCACTGCTTGGCCTGACGATCACTTTGATTGCCTACAGCCTCGGGCATCGTTTGTACCTGTACGCCAATTGCAATCCTTTACTGAATCCTGTGGTGACTGCAATAGCGGTTTTGATTGCCTTTCTTCAAGTAACGGGTGTTTCCTATGCAGCCTACTTTGAGGGAGCGCAATTTGTACATTTTTTGCTGGGCCCTGCCACAGTGGCACTGGCTGTGCCCCTGTATCAACAGTGCGCAAAGATCAGAAAGCGCCTGCTGCCCCTGGCGATCACGATGGTTGTGGGCGTCATAACGGGGGCTGGCAGCTCTGTGGGCATTGCCTGGATGCTTGGTGCCAGTCTGGAGACGCAGATGTCTCTGGCCCCAAAATCAGTGACCACGCCGGTTGCCATGGGAATATCGGAACATATTGGCGGGTTGCCTTCGCTTACTGCAGTGTTGGTTGTGGCCACAGGTATTATCGGCGCAGTAATCGGCACCACGCTTTTCCGGTTGATGCGCATTAAGGATGAAGCGGTAAAAGGGGTGGCCATGGGCATTGCCTCTCACGGCATTGGTACAGCGAGAGCTTTTCAGGTAAATAAGGAAATGGGTGCCTTTTCAGGTTTGGCCATGGCCTTGTCAGCATTTGTTTCCGCCGTGTTATTGCCTTGGTTGTTGCATATGACCGGATTGCTATAGCACTGTACAAACCATTGGTTCCGCGGCATCATGAATGGTGTTGTCCATTAAACACAATCATTTTTTGCATGTCTGACCAGGAAGCTTTGGAAAAGGTGGAATACAAACTATTGGATGCGCTCCTGGATCGGGAAGAAGTTGAAATGATCTGGAAGCAG